>JBKJYG010000183.1:0-2848 GCA_046715905.1 Hyphomicrobiaceae bacterium
ATGGCCGCTGATCTCAACATTGGACCTCCTTATGCCGGTTCAATCCCGGCGTGCAGCATTATCGAGGAGGCAAGCGTCCGATCGACGATCAGAGCACGAACCTTCTGAGGGGAGAATGTAAGTTAAACCCGGGAGACCGTCAACTGAACCCAGGCGGTCGGCGCGGCGGACAATCAACCTCGGCCGCGATAGGGCGCCACCTGCTGATCCGGCAGCCAGACACCCGCCGGGCACGTGCCTGTTTGCCAGAAGACATCGATCGGGATGCCGCCCCGCGGATACCAGTAGCCGCCAATGCGCAGATAATGCGGGTCCAGCAGCGTCACGATCCGCTTGCCGATCGCCACCGTGCAATCCTCATGGAAGGCACCGTGATTGCGGAACGAGCCGAGATACAACTTCAACGATTTCGATTCGACCAACCAAGCGCGTGGCACGTAGTCGATGACGAGGTGCGCGAAGTCGGGCTGTCCCGTCATTGGGCACAGCGAGGTGAACTCCGGCGCTGTGAAGCGGGCGACGTAGGTCACGTCCGGATGCGGGTTTGGCACGCGGTCGAGCTTTGCCGCATCGGGATTGGCCGGCTGGGAAGAGGATTGACCAAGCTGCGTGGTGAGATGTTGATCGGGCATGCAAGATAGGGGGCCGGCTCATCAGTGTTGTCGAGTCTATTGTGCGTCAGACGTATCACGACGCAACGGCCGTTTTCGCAGCATGGCTAAAGAAAAGGGAGCCGGATCTTGCGATCCAGCCCCCAACGCAACACAATTCAAACCGCGATTAACGCCAGCGGCGATCGCGGCCATGCCACCAGCCGTAGCGCCCACCACGGTAGGTCCAAGCCCAGCCGCGCCCGGGGCTGCGGCCGCAGGCAACCCGCACGTTACCGCGACGACCGGCGTGATAATGCCAGCCAGCAGGGCCGGCGACGCACGCGCGATGACCGCCGTGCGTCTTGTCGACAAGCGATGGCGCATCGACGCCCGTATCGAGCCGGATGCCACCGGGCGCAGCGGCCGCCGCAACGCTTGTCGCGCCGAGCACGACGAGAGCGGCGGCGTATTTTGCGAGCTTCATAAAAACTCCTCCAAGTTGCACTAGGCCGCGCACCACAGTGTCGACCGATGATGCCGGACAACCCGTCTCTCAATGATATTGTTCCGGTCTCGCTTGGCGTTTGCAGCGGACAGTTGGCTGCTGTGGCCCGTGGGCCGCAGCAGGCAAAGTGTTCGTCGGTGACCGCGAGCGGGGAATCCGGCAGTGTTAGACAACATGAACGACATCGGGATTGAGGCATGGCCATGAGTCCAGCGACGCGCCAGTACAAATATTATGATTTCGTGATGGTGGCCTTCGTCGTGGTTCTCATCTGCTCGAATCTGATTGGCGCTGCCAAGCAGGCCGTGATCGAGCTACCGTTGATCGGCTCCGTCCCGTTTGGGGCTGGCGTTCTTTTCTTCCCGATCTCCTACATTTTCGGAGACATCCTGACCGAGGTCTACGGCTACGGCCGCGACCGCCGGGTGGTTTGGGCGGGTTTTGCGGCGCTCGTATTCACAGCATTCATGGCTTGGGTGGTGGTCAACCTTCCGGCCGGCCCGTCAGCCTACATGAAAGTCTATCAGCCGGCGCTTGAGACGGTGTTTGGCAACACGTGGCGCATTGTGGCGGGATCGATCATCGCGTTCTGGTGCGGCAGCTTCGTCAACAGCTTCGTGCTCGCAAAGATGAAGATCTGGAGTAATGGCCGCTGGCTTTGGACTCGCACCATAGGTTCCACGGTCGTGGGGGAAGCCGTTGACTCGGCGCTCTTCTATTCGATTGCGTTCTACGGCATCTGGGATACCGCCGACATTATCAAAGTCACTGTTGCGCAGTACATCCTGAAGACAGGATGGGAGATTCTCATGACGCCCTTTACCTACAAGATTGTGCACTTCCTCAAGCGGGTCGAAAACGAAGACTACTACGACCGCACAACCAACTTCAGCCCGTTTCGCATTAACCCCTAAGCGTCAGGGCACCAAAAGCTAAAGGGCGCCGCAGCGCCCTTTAGGTCAGCGTGAGATTGCAGGATCGCAGCTCACCGAGGGCGCTTACCCTGCTGCCACATGCCAAAGCCGAAGGTGACAAGGGCCGTGAGGATTATGGTGCCCAAAATATCAGGTCGCTGGATCAGATTGAGCCACAACGTAATGCCGACCCAGTAACTCCCCCGCGCCATCAAGAAAGCGTTGGTGACGACGATCACGAAAAAAACCGCCATCGTGAGGCCGACGGCGGTTGCGACATCGATCAACTTCTTCATCAGCGGCGACATGGATTTCCCCCTCCAATATCTGAGCCGGTTGCGTGCCGAGCCCCGATACAGATTTTATTTACCTGATTCGCAACTTTCCCGGCTCGATTTTCTTCCCCAGACTCAGGGTCTTACTCGAATTCGAACGCTGCCGTGGTGGCCCCGCGCAAACCCCATCGCGCTTTTTGACTTGTGATCCACAGACTTATTCGAGGCGGTGTAACCATTTCTTTGCACGCGCTCAGTACGTCAGCGCCGCCTTGATGGCGCTGAGCTCCGCGCGCGGGTCGGCGTACTCTTCGAAGGCGTGGCCGGAGCGGCGGTACCAATACCGGCTGTTGCCTTCATCCTTCTCGACCTTATGCAGGCAAGCGTGGATCCAGCACGCAGTCGGCTCGTCCGTATGAGGCTGCACAAGGGCGTGCGCGCGCTCCCAATCGTTGGCGAGTGCGCGTTCCACAGCCTCGATCATGTCTTCGCGGACTGCCATTCATCCCAACCTTTCCGTCTCAGCTCACACGCGGGACAGCTGCCGCAGCCATAGCCCCA
>JBKJYG010000184.1:0-12019 GCA_046715905.1 Hyphomicrobiaceae bacterium
GGCAAACGCATGCCGTCCTTCCAAAGTACCGGGGCCTCGATGACTTTCGCCAGGCCGGTGGCTATGGGATGCTGACGCAGTGCTTGAACGGCCGACGCAGCGTCGAGGCCACGATCGCGATGCTGTCAGAGGGCGGCCTGCGCGGTCTGGGCGGCGCAGGTTTCCCGACCGGGCGGAAGTGGAGCCTCGTTCGTGCCGAGCCCGGACCACGCCTGATGGCCGTGAATGGCGATGAGGGCGAGCCGGGCACCTTCAAGGACCGCCACTATCTCGAGCGCAATCCGCATCAATTCCTCGAGGGCATGCTGATTGCGGCCTGGGCGGTCGAGGCCACCGACGTCTATATCTACATGCGCGACGAATATCCCGCTGTGCTCGAAATACTGGCGCGAGAGGTCGCCGGTGTCGAGGCAGCCGGCCTCGCCAAGCACACACGCATCCACATCCGGCGGGGCGCCGGCGCCTACATCTGCGGCGAGGAATCCGCGATGATCGAGAGCATCGAAGGCAAGCGAGGCTATCCACGGCACCGCCCACCCTATGTGGCCCAAGTCGGGCTGTTCGGCCGCCCGACCCTCGTCAACAACATCGAGACGCTGTACTGGATCCCCGAGATTCTGACCAAGGGGGTCGAATGGTTTGCCACCCAAGGCAAGAATGGCGGCAAGGGCCTGCGCTCCTACTCCGTCTCGGGACGGGTGAAACATCCCGGCGTCGTGCTCGCGCCGGCCGGATCGACCGCGGCCGATCTCATTGCGGACTGCGGCGGAATGGCCAACGGGCACGCGCTCAAGGCCTATCTTCCGGGGGGCGCGTCGGGCGGCATCCTGCCCGCTACAATGGCTGATCTCCCGCTCGATTTCGGCACGCTCGACACGCATGGCTGCTTTGTCGGCAGCCATGCCGTCGTCATCCTTTCTGATCAGGACGACATGCGCGCCGTGGCGCTCAATCTGATGCGCTTCTTCGAGGACGAAAGCTGCGGGCAATGCACGCCCTGCCGCAACGGCACTGAAAAAGCAGTTCAGCTGATGGCCTCGGGTCGTTGGGATCAGAGCGTGCTGTCCGATCTGGCCCAGGTCATGGCCGACGCCTCGATCTGCGGGCTCGGGCAGGCGGCGCCCAATCCGATCCGCAGCGTCATGCGATATTTCCCGGAGGATCTGCGATGATCCGTTTGGCCGCTCTGCTGAGCCTGCTGCTGGGTCTCACGGCCTCGACCGTGCTGGCGCAAAACAAGGGCAGCGGTTCGGGTTCAAGCTCGAGCGCAGTAGAGGCCCCAGCTACCGGTACCTCCGCACCGCCCTCGGCCGCCACGTCCGCGCTATCCGACCATGAGATCTCCGATCTGAAGGCTGGCCGCGGCATGGGAATGGCGCTTGCGGCTGAACTGAATGGCTATCCGGGCCCCTCGCATGTGCTCGAGCTGGCCGAGCCGCTGAAGCTTTCGGACCCGCAGCGTAAAGACGTGCAAACGGTGTTCGATTGGATGCAGGCGCAAGCGGAAAGTCTGGGCCGTGCCTACCTCGAGACTGAGGTGGCGCTGGCCACGGCCTTTCGTAACGGAAACATCACCCAAGCGATGTTGACCGACCGCTTGAAGGCCGCCGAGGCCGCGCGCGCCGAGTTACGGCAGGTGCATCTGGCCGCTCACATCGAAACCGCGTCCTTGCTCACGGAACCTCAGAAGAGCCTCTATAGCGCCCTGCGCCACTATATGAAACGAACGTCGTCCCAGAGCCGGGGTTCGGGAAGCGGCTCGGGCGAAGGAGCGGCCGCGAGCTGCAGCGGGTGCTGCTCGGGGGGTGGTGCGAGCTGCGCCTCACCTGGACGTTCAAGCGTGTCGAAATAAGGCCGCCCAACCACTGGCAGGCTGCCCGGCCGGTATAAGAGGACGTGGCTGATGACCAAGATGACTTTGACGCTCGATGGCCGAGACGTTAGCGCGGAGCCCGGCGAGACAATCTGGCAGGTCGCCCAACGCCACGGCACGACCATCCCGCACCTGTGCTGGCATCCGGCTCCCGGCTACCGCGCCGACGGCAATTGTCGCGCCTGCATGGTCGAAGTCGAGGGCGAGCGCGTACTGGCCGCCTCCTGCCAGCGCAAGGCCACGGCCGGCATGAAGATCAAGACAGCCTCGGAGCGTGCAAAAAAGTCGCGCGAGATGGTGTTCGAGCTGCTTTTGGCCGACCAGCCCGCGCGCGAGGACGCGCACGACCCGGCGTCGAAATTCTGGGGCTGGGTCGACGCCATGGGCGTGGAGTCGCAGGGCCGGCTGCCGCACGGCCAGCGCCCGGCGAGCGATCGGACGCATGCCGCGATCGCGGTCAACCTGGATGCCTGCATCAACTGCGGCCTGTGCGTTCGCGCGTGCCGCGAGGTGCAGATGAACGACGTCATCGGCATGGCGCATCGTGGCCATGGCTCGAAGGTCGTCTTCGATTTCGACCGGAGCATGGGCGACAGCACCTGCGTGGCTTGCGGCGAATGCGTCCAGGTCTGCCCCACCGGCGCGCTGATGGAAGCCAATCTCGTCGATCAGACGACCCAGAAGCGGATTGCGTTCGAGACCAAAAGCGTCGACACGCTGTGCCCTTATTGCGGCGTGGGGTGCCAGACGACGGTACACGTCAAGGACGACAAAATCCTCTACGTCGATGGCCGAGATGGCCCGGCCAACAACAATCGGCTCTGCGTCAAAGGCCGCTTTGGATTCGATTACATCCACCATCCCGATCGTCTGAAGACGCCGCTGATCCGTCGTGACGGCGTGGCCAAGGACGCCAACCTCCAGATCAATCGGGACGAGATCGACCGGTATTTCCGCCAAGCCACATGGGATGAGGCGCTCGACCGTGCGGCTCGCGGCCTCAAGGCCATTCATGAGCAGCGCGGCGGCGAGGCGATCGCGGGATTTGGCTCGGCCAAGGGCTCCAACGAGGAAGCCTATCTGTTTCAGAAGCTGATCCGGCAGGGCTTTGGCACCAACAACGTCGATCACTGCACGCGCCTGTGCCACGCGTCATCGGTGGCCGCGCTCATGGAGGGCATCAATTCCGGCGCCGTGACAGCTCCGTTCACTGCCGCCAAGGACAGCGACTGCATCATCGTCATCGGCGCCCGGCCGGCCGAAAATCATCCGGTTGCGGCCACCTACCTCAAGAATGCGGCCAAGCGCGGCGCCAAGCTCGTCGTCATCGATCCGCGCGGGCAGAGCCAGGGGCTTGCGCGCTATGCCAGTCACGTCCTGCAGTTCACGCCCGGTCGCGACGTCGCCCTGCTCAATGCGATGTTGCATACCATCATCGAAGAGGGGCTCGTTGACGTCCAATACATTCAGGCGATGACCGAAGGCTTCGAGGCGCTGCGATCGAAGGTGCAGGACTTCAGCCCCGAGAAAATGGAACCCGTGTGCGGCATTGCGGCTGACAGGATCCGTGAGGTGGCGCGGCTTTACGCCCGCTCCGAGCGGTCGATCATCTTCTGGTGCATGGGCATTTCGCAGCACACGCACGGCACCGATAACGCGCGTTGCCTGATCGCCTTGGCGCTGACCACGGGACAGACCGGGCGCCCCGGAACGGGGTTGCATCCGCTGCGCGGGCAGAACAACGTGCAGGGGGCCTCCGATGCCGGTCTCATTCCGATGGTGTTTCCCGACTATCGCTCCGTCGAGGATCCGAGCATCCGCGCCGAGTATGAAGCGTTCTGGGGTACAAAGCTCGAGCCCAAGCGTGGCCTGACGGTGGTCGAGATCATGCACGCGATCAAAGACGGAGTGATCCGCGGCATGTACGTGCAGGGCGAGAACCCGGCCATGTCGGACCCCGACGTGCAGCACGCGCGCGAGTCGCTGGCGGCACTCGAGCACCTGGTCGTGCAGGACATCTTCCTGACCGAAACGGCGTGGCATGCCGACGTCATCCTGCCCGCTTCCGCGCACGCCGAAAAGTGGGGCACCTTCACCAACACCAATCGGCAGGTGCAGATCGGCCGGCCCGTCCTCGACCCGCCTGGTCAAGCGCGTCAGGATTGGGAGCTGATGCAGGCCTTGGCGCAGCGCGTTGGGCTGCCTTGGAATTATACCCACGTTTCGGACGTGTTTGCCGAGATGGGCCAAGTCATGCCGTCGCTGAACAACATCACGTGGGAGCGATTGCTGGCCGAAGAATCCGTTACTTACCCGTGCGACGCGCCCGACAAGCCCGGCAACGAAATTATCTTTGCGCAATCCTTCCCCACCGCTTCTGGCCGGGCCAGGATTGTTCCGACAGAGTTGCGTGCGCCCGACGAGCTGCCCGATGACGAATACCCGATGGTGCTGACGACGGGCCGCATGCTCGAGCATTGGCACACGGGGAGCATGACGCGGCGCGCGGCGACGCTCGATGCGCTCGAGCCCGAGGCCATTTGCGGCCTCAATCCCCGCGACATGGAGCGGATGGACGTTGAGCCGGGCGGTCGGGTGCGGGTCGCCACGCGACGCGGCGTGATCGAGCTCAAGGCGCGCTCCGATCGCGATGTGGCCGAGGGCATGGTGTTCATCCCGTTCGCGTTCGCCGAAGCACCAGCCAACATGCTGACCAACCCGCAGCTCGATCCCATGGGGAAGATCCCCGAGTTCAAGTTCGCGGCCGCCCGGGTCGAGAAGGTCGAGGTCGAGGCCGCGGACGCAGCGGAATGAGCCCGATCCGCGTGCCTTTCTCGGGCCCCCCGGTCCAGGGGCCGGCCATGCGCTCAGCGGCACTGGCAATGGCTGGTTGCTGGTTGCCCCTGACCCAGGCGTCGTGCAGTACTCGCGGCCCGATGATGATCCGATAACGAGCACACCCATGTCGAAACTGAACATGCCCGTCCCCCCCGACCGCCTTCACCTTGAGGATCTCGAGGTTGATCGGGTTGTGTCCTTTGGCCATAAGCCGGTCGCCAAGGAAGAGATCATTCGCTTCGCGCGCGCATTCGACCCGCAGCCCATTCACCTCGACGAGGAGGTCGCCCAACGCTCGATCGTCGGCGGGCTGTGTGCCTCGGGCTTTCATTCGTGCGCGCTGCTGATGCGGATGCTGGCGGACGACGTCCTCGCCTACGCGACATCGCTCGGCTCGCCGGGCATCGATGACGTGCGCTGGCTGAAACCGGTACGGCCGGGCGACGTCCTGTCCGGGCGCTTCGTGTGCACCGAAAAGCGAGCGCTCGCCTCACGGCCCGAAGTCGGCCTCGCCAAGATTCGCTTCGAGATGCTGAACCAGAACGTCGAGACGGTGATGGTCTGGCAGTCAAACCAGCTTCTACGGGTGCGTGAGCCCGGACGTGCGGCGCCCCAAGCGAACGGGGCTGGCAGCCCGCCGCCGAAACTGGTGAGCTTTTGGGAGGCGCCGGTCGGTCCAGAACCCAATCGCCAACGCAATTGGTTTGAGGACCGCGTGCTGGGGGAAACGTCTGATTTGGGCCGGCACACCTTTGAGCGCGACGAGATGCTGGCCTTCGCACGCGAATTCGATCCGCAGCCGTTCCATCTCGATGAGGCGGCCGCCAAAGCGTCGCTGTTCGGCGCCCTGAGCGCCTCAGGCTGGCATACGACCGCGATCTGGATCCGGCACTTTGTCGCCTATCGGCAGCAGATCGAGGCGGGGATGCGCGCTGCCGGCAACGAGAGCGCACTCTACGGGCCGTCGCCGGGATTCAAGAACGTGCGCTGGCTGAAGCCGATTTTCGCTGGCGATACGATAGAGTTCCGCGCCAAGACCGCGGCCTTGCTGGATTGGAAATCGCGCACTGATCGAGGCCTGAAGCAAACCGACACTCAAGGCCGCAATCAGCACGGCGAGGTGATCTTCGCGATCCGCGGCCAGATCCTGATACAGCGCCGCTGAGCCAGGGATGCGGCCGGCGTCCGCTACTCGACGTCGACGCCGTAGCGATAAAGATCCATGCCGTGCAGGCGCAGCCAAAGCTTGGCTTCCTCGCGGCGCGGCATGGTTTGAGCGACCAGGCGCCAGAATCGCGGTCCGTGATTCATCTCGGCCAGATGCGCGACTTCATGCGCGGCCACATAGTCAAGGACGAGCGGCGGCGCGAGCACCAGTCGCCACGAAAACGACAGTTGGCCGCCGCTGGAGCAGGATCCCCACCGGCTCTTCTGGTCGCGCAGCGTGATGCGGCGTGCCCGAACGCCAAGCCGCTCGGCGTGGATTGAAACCTGCCGGTCGAGGTCACGAGCAGCCTCCGCCTGCAACCAGTCCCGGAGCCGCCGAGCAGCATGCTCGTGTGCACCGGCCACGGCGAGGCAGAGTGCGCCCCGCGCGGTCTTGTGGACCGCCACGACACGTTGGCCACAGGCCGTGCCGATGAAGTCCAGTTTGTGTGGCTCTCCCCTGAGGGGAATCGTAACGCCCGGCGCGAACGGCACGGGTTCGGGCACGCACTCGAGACGTTCGCGCACCCACTCAAGACTTCGAGCGAGGAAGCGGTCAGCTTCCTTGAAGGCGCAGTTGCGTGGCATCGTGATGATCACGCTGCGCTGCGTGCGGCTGACGCGCAACGTCAAACGGCGGGCGGTGGGATGCCGGCGGATTTCGACCGGAGCCGTGATCCCGTCGACCTTCAACAGTTGAACAGAAGAAGCCTTGGCGCGAAGGCCTGACATGATGCACCTCGACTCAAAGGTTGCTTGGGAGTGGAGGACGCAAGTGACGCTACGAACCAGACCGCCGCACTTCCCTGCAAGAGCTTACGTACCAACGTGTGCAGTGTTTGCGGCGCCGATACGGCGGTTCGCTGCGACAGATCCCAATAGCAGCCGAAGACGACACAGTGCGAGGAAGAAGCGCGTGGGGACCGCGCGGCGAACCTTTTGCGTGGCTTGGCCGACACGCGGCTACGCAACGCATCGCGTTTCGTGCCGATGCAACGGCACAGCCCGAGACTCACGGCTGGGAGGTAGTGTGCGGGTCGTCGTCGGCGAACGGAGCGGCGTCCTGAAACGTCAGGGCGCGCGCACATCGATCAAGGGGATCGCCGACGAGCGTCAACCGCTGCTGAGGAGCCGGGCCTTGTTGGCCGGCCTGCGGGTCAGGCTTTCAAAAACCACGGTCCCGGCATGCTGCCAAAGTCTTAGCGACGCCAAGTGCATGCCGAGCGCCATTCCCAGAGGGGTGCGTGTGTTCTGGCCGATCGCTTCCAGACCGTTTGATTTGACTTTTGTCTCAATCGGATCGGGTTGCTCGTCGTTGGCCGCATTGAACGTGAAGGCAAGAGATGACGGTTCCGCGGACAGGCTGCCCGCGTAAGGTGCGGCTAGGAATGCACGCTCGGTCGACAGCGAAATCGGCAAGCTAGCCGCTCCGCGCGGATCATGCGTCCTCGCGAACTCGGCGATACGCGGAGCAATCTGGCGCCTAAACCTCGAACCGTTGAAAATTCCGTAGTGACCGACTTTCGGACACTCGAAATGCGCTTTCCGCTGCGCGGGGATACCCGAGCACAACTCCAGTGCGGCACGGCACTGTCCGACGCCGGTGATGTCGTCCTTCTCGCCTTCGATGGTCAGAAGAGCCACATGACGAATGGCGCCGAGGTCCACCTTGCGTCCGCGATGGGTCATGAGGCCGCGCGCCATCATATGGCGCACGAACACGGTATCGACGGTTTGCAGGAAAAACTCAGCCGTCAAATCCATCACCGCAAGATACTCGTCGTAGAACTCGCGATGCTTTTCGGCGCTGTCACCATCGCCGCGCACGAGATGGAAAAACATGTCCTTATGAGCGCTGACGTGACGATCAAGGTTCATCGTCATGAAGCCCGAGAGCTGCAAGAACCCCGGATAAACCTGCCGTCCATACCCGGCGTTGGGCCACGGCACCGTCGTGATGACGTTGTTGCGAAACCATTCAACGCCGCGGCGTTCTGCCAGTCGATTGACGGCCGTTGGATTGACACGCGTATCGATGGGTCCGCCGGCCAGCGTCAAGGTGAGCGGCACTTGCGGCTCGCCGTCCTCCTCCATCAGGGCGGTTGCGGCGAGCACGGGGACTGAGGGCTGACACACTGCGAACACATGCACATCGCCGCCAAAGTGGCGGAACACATCGCGCAGGGTGTCGATGTAGTCATCAAGATCAAAGCGGCCGGCCGAGGGCGGGACGTCCCGGCTATCCTGCCAATCGGTAATGTAGACCTCATGATTGGGCAGAAACGTTTCAACTGTGCCTCTCAACAAAGTCGCATAGTGCCCCGACATGGGTGCGACAATCAGGAGTTTCGGATCCTGCGTGGTCCGATCGGCGGGCAAGTCCCGCTTGAAATGCACGATGCGGCAAAACGGACGCTGCCAGACGACCTCCTCGGTGACCTCGGTAACCCTGCCATCGACGACCGTCGTCGACAGACCAAAATCCGGCTTGTCGTATCGGCGCGTGGTACGCTCGAAAACCTCGAGTGCCGCCGCCGTATGGCGGCCCATCGACGTCATGGCGATCGGATTGAAGGGGTGTTGAAGCATGAGCCGATAGGAGTCCGCAGCGAGGCGGGCAGGTCCGACGGCGGCATGGCCCAGCTCATACCAGTGGTAGAGCATTAAACTTCTCCCCCAAATACCGGCCGTGGCCGCTGCCTTGTCTGGACGGTCCTGCTCTTATGGAGGAACTCGGCCGGGTTGGCAGACACATTATCGCACCACTGGTCGATCAGACTGATGCGATTCGCCGTTTGGTTAAAGCGCATTCGGTTCATAGCCGCTGGAGGCGCTCAACCATCTTGTCCACGCCGGTCGCGTGATTGAAGTGCGTCACGTACTGACCCTCCGGGCCCATGAGATAGATAAGCGCGCTGTGATCGATCGTATAAGCGACTGATGATTTCGCATCAGCGACCTTCTTCACGTAGACCCGATAGGCTTTCGTGACCGCTTCGATGTCTGCCGCGGAGCCAGTCAAGCCCACAAGTCTGGCGTGGAAACTCGCAACATACTGTTTTAGTTGCGGGGGAGTATCACGCTCGGGGTCTATGCTTATGAAAACAGGCTGGATTTGACTAGACTTTGATCCAAGCTTGTCAAGCGCGGCAGAAATCACCTGCAGACCGGACGGACAAACATCCGGGCAATAAGTAAATCCGAACAACACGAGCATGTACCGGCCGCGAAAATCCTGGTCGGTCACGCGCCGACCGTCCTGATCGAGCAGCGAAAACGGACCCCCAACGAGAGCTTTACCGATCGAAGGCGGCGAAAGGGCGGCCAGCAAGCGATCCCGTGCGCCGGGAACGATGGCGATCGCAGCGAGGCAGCCGACGAGGAACGCGAGCCCCGCGAGAATGGCTAATCGAAGCTTCATGATCTGGGTCCGATCGGTCTATTCGCCCATTTGGACGAGGGAACCGGTGCGGCGCGCCTCCTCGAGGAACCACCGGAATAGTGCATAGCTGAGGCCAAGGTACACCGCGTTGAGGAGGAGCGCCTTGAGCATATCACCGGTGCTGAAGGTCCCGTCCGTCACCAGCGCACGCAAGCCCTCGAAGACGTAGGTTGGGGGCAGTGCGAGCGAGAGTGGCTGCAACCACGTAGGCAGGGTCGAGAGGGGATAATAGACACACACCAGCGGCAAAAGAACGAACACCACCAACCACGAGAAAGTCTCAGCCCCCAGGCCCCAGCGCAAGACCACGCCGGTCGAAACGAGGCCCAGCGCCCAACTGGTGAAAATCAAATTGGCGAAGAAGGCCGCGAAAGCAAATCCCAGGCTTAAGACGTTGAAGCCGAAGAACACGTTGGCCAGAAGCGCGACCGGGATCATGGCCACCGAAAGCTTGAGCAGACTGACGATCATCAATGCCGCGATCAGCTCGAAGGGGCGCAGCGGGCTCATCATCAGATGGCCCAGATTGCGCGACCAGAATTCCTCGAGGAAGGCGACCGAGAAGCCAAGCTGCCCCCGCACCAGGATGTCCCACAGCAGCACGCCACCGATGAACAACGCGGCCGTTCTGCCCGCCAACGTCGTCGTTGTCGCCAAATGCTGCTGCAGGAAGCCCCACATCAGCATTTGCACAAGCGGCCAATAAATCAGCTCCGCCGTGCGCGGCCACGAGGAGCGGATGACGTACCAGTAGCGCAGGACCAGGGCTCGAATCCGCCGCATCGAAGCCGAAGCGCCGGTTTGCGGCAGAAGCTGCGGTACGGCGGCCGATGTTGGGCGGGCTTGTTTTTGCATCGTCATTCCACCCCGGCCTCGGATCGGTCCCCTCTGCGCGCAATGTCGAGGAAAACCTCTTCGAGCGTGGTGCGCCCGAAGCGCTGAATGAGGGCGTCGGGCGTTTGATCGGCAAGGATGCGACCCTTTTCGAGCATGATGACGCGGCTCGCCAGCCTCTCGACCTCGGCCATGTTATGGGAGGCGAGGACGATGCTGGCACCTCGATCACGGGCATAGTCTGCCAACTGGGTGCGGACCCAATCGGCGGTGTCGGGATCAAGCGACGCGGTCGGCTCGTCCAGCAGCAACAGCTCCGGCCCGTTAAGCAACGCCTTGGCCAGCGATACGCGCGTCTTCTGTCCAGCCGATAATTTGCCGTACGGCCGTTCGATCAACTCGGTCAGCCGCAGGTCGTCGGCCAACTGGCGAATGCGGCCCTGCAGATCGGCAACCCCGTAGATACGGCCAAACACCTCGAGATTCTGGCGGACCGTGAGGCGCATTGGAATATCCACATAGGGGCTTTCGAAGTTCATCCGATGCAGCACGCGATGGCGCTCGCGGGACATATCGGCACCGAACACACGCACCAAGCCCGAGGTGGCCACGACCAGACCCATGATCATGGAAATCGTGGTCGTCTTCCCGGCCCCGTTGCCACCGAGCAAAGCTGTGATCGTCCCCGCCTCGAGCTTGAAGGAGATGCCGTCGACCGCCGTCACCGCACCGTAAACCTTACGCAGATCGGTTACTTCAACCGGGAACGATGCGGGTCCATGCACGTGGAAGCTTTCCTGTCATCAGCGTAAGCCCCGACGATCATCCTGTCGCGCGGGTGGGGATTGCGGAATTCGGCCGTCGGCGCCATGCGGCTTCTGACCCAAACGCGGTGACCTCACACGCATAATCGAGAGTGCCAAGGCCGGGTTCCGTTTCGCCTTGCTCCAAGCCGAAGCCACTTCCGAATAGTCAGTCATCTGGGATAGAACCTTGGATCCGGCAAGGTCCAGCCCCGGGTCGACGGGGACAAGCTCCGCCGATCGCAAGAGCAGCAGGCAATGCGAACCAACATCCACACCGCTGACCGTTATGGCCCGGGGCCGCATGAAAGCCGGCTGCGGATGCAAACCATCGTCCGCCTCAGGTGGTTCGGGGTCGGCGGACAGCTCGTCACGGTGTTGTTTGTGCACTGGGGGCTGGGCTTCAGCCTGCCGGTGGGACCGTGCCTGGCGCTCATCGCTCTCAGTGCCTGGGTAAATGTCTTCTTGCGCATCCGCTACCCGTCCCGCCATCGGCTGAGCCCGGCCTTTGCCAGCATACTCTTGGCCTATGATCTGCTGGAGCTGGGAGCTCTCCTCGCGCTCACCGGCGGCGTGGAAAATCCGTTCACCTTTTTGATCGTGGCGCCCGTCACCGTGTCGGCGGCAACCCTGCCAGGCCGGCACACGATCGCACTCGGGCTGCTAGCCATGGTGACGGCACTTCTGCTCATCGAAGTGCATCTTCCGTTGCCGTGGTCGCCGACCGAGGTGTTTGCCCTGCCCCGGATCTATAAGGTCGGAATCATAGCTTCGGTCGGCGCCGGCATGATTTTCCTCGCCTTGTACGCGGCACGGCTCTCGAAGGAGGCGCGTCTGATGACGGCCGCGCTGGCCGCCACCGAGCACGTGCTCGCGCGGGAGCAGAAGCTGCATGCCATCGACGGGCTGGCGGCTGCGGCGGCGCATGAACTGGGGACGCCGCTGGCAACCATTTCGCTCGTCACCAAGGAGCTGCAGAACGACCGCACCGTGCCTGTCTCCCTGAATGACGATATCGCTCTG
>JBKJYG010000185.1:0-4207 GCA_046715905.1 Hyphomicrobiaceae bacterium
CATCACCGTCCCGAAAGGGGCAATCTAAAGCAGCAACCAGGGTGGCCGCCTCAAGTTAAAAGCGGTCCGAAGAAATCGGGCAGGTCAGTCGAGCGTGACGTGGTTCCTGTACGCCCACAAATCCAGATCACAGGAAACAAACTCGCTGCCCTGATCGATGCGAATGGCGCTCGGATAGCTCATCTCCTTGCATACCCGTTCGAGGGTAGCGACCACATCCGCCCCGCGATAGGCAAGGCGCGGATCGACAACCGGCGCAGCGAGAAGGTATCGATGACGGTCAAGATGCGCAGCTATGTCCCCATTGCCAGCTGATCATGCACTAAATCCCTTGCCACGGTGGCACCGGAACCTTTCGCGTCAAATTACGCCTCATCGAAGCAGCCTGTTAATTCCAACACGAAAAACCGATCGAGGCAGTAAACACCTTTTTGGCGATTTGACCGCAGATACGCTCGCCAAAGTTGGCGAAGTATACAATTTGAATTATTTTGTAATTCGAGTATTGAGCTAGAAATATCCGAAACTGCCATATTATGAGCGGACCCCTGACGGATCGTTCTATACAAGGGATACCAGCTAACGTTCGGGGTTAGGTCGTACATGGATACTCTTGGCCAATGCGTGACAGCTCAGTTACCCTATCGACAGTTGTTACTGGCGTTTGAGAACTTCCCGCATGGGATTTCGATCTACGATGAAAGCAAGCGGCTGACGCTGTCCAACACCCATTATGCTGAGCTGTACCGTTTACCCCCTGAGTTACTGAGGTCTGGAACGTCAGTTTCAGAAATTGATGCATATCGCGTTTCAACCGGTAGCCTCAAAATCGCAAATTGCGACGTCGCCTTGGCGAACCAACTCACCCCGCACCTAAATCAGCCATCGAAGGCTAGTTGGACCGACCAATTCGAAGATGGACGCTTTGTTTGCGAAACACGCCTAACTTTGCCGAGTGGCGGTTGGGTGGCCATCCACGAAGACGTTACAGATCGCGAGCAATCTCGTTTGCACCTCGAAGCAAAATATCTCGCTAAATCGGAGTTCCTTGCGACGATGAGCCATGAGATCCGGACGCCTATGAGCGGCATGATGGGCGTGTTGGCACTTCTTCTAGATACACCGCTGTCACAACTTCAACGTTCGCTGGTTGAACCAGCGGTAGAGAGCGGCACCCTGTTGCTGAAGATTGCCGACGAAATTCTCGATGATTCACGAGTGGAGGCAGGCACGATCACCACAGAGGAAGTAAATTTCAACTTAAGCAAGATTATCGAAAACTGCCTATCTTTGTTTAGCGCAAAAGCCTCTAAGAAGGGGGTTATTGTTAGTACCAAAATAAGTTCTATTCCGAAATGGGTGTGCGGTGATCCTACGCGGGTTCACCAAATTCTGTCGAATCTATTAGGGAACGCGGTCAAGTTCACCGAACATGGAAGTGTCCGGCTAAGTTGCGCGCACCAAGATCTAGGTCACGGCCAGCTTGAGGTTCGCATCGAGGTTCGCGATACTGGCATCGGTATCAGTGATGGGGTTCAAGATAGGATTTTCAGTCGACTTAAGAAAGGTGATAGTTCAACTGCATGCCTTTATGGGGGCGCTGGGCTTGGACTTGCGATCTCCAAAAGTCTTGTTGAACTCATGGGAGGTCGCATAGGGTTTAGACGCTCTGCCGGAATTGGCAGTACGTTTTGGTTTACATTTCGATGCGCGCGAGCTCATGCAACCGCGTCGCCTACGAACGTCGGCTCGACCCTTCCGCAAATCGATCTACACCCTGCGCGCCGAGTGCTGGTCGCGGAGGATAACCAAATCAACCAGCGGATCGTCGCCGCGATGTTGAAGAAAGCTGGTCACATCGTTGATCTCGTGGGAAACGGAATTGAGGCCATTGTAGCCGTCGACCAGCGGCTTGCTTATGATGTAGTACTGATGGATATGCAGATGCCAATAATGAATGGTCTGGCAGCTGCCGCCGCCATTCGAAAACTTCCGGGAGCGAAGGGTCGGACACCGATCATTGCCTTGACAGCCAATGTTATGGCGCAACATCGGGAGCAATGCCTGAGCTGCGGGATGAACGACGTTCTCACCAAGCCGTTTACTCTAGAAGACTTGTTAGGCACAATTGCCAGATGGGGTGCCGAGCAAATGCCGACTGCAAGCCTCGCCATTGAGGATACTAACGGAGTCGTACATCTCAAAAGCAGGGCCGCGCATCCGACGCGCAGGCAAACGAGGCGTGGAACGTCCAGTACTCCGGTTGAAGATCAGGCTGATAAGTGCCTCGACGACCTCGAAGCTGCCCTCGCTAACCGAGATCTTGCGGCGGTACGTCGGGTTGGGCCTGACCTCAGAGGATTGGCGGCAATCTATAGCGATTTCAGGCTTTCAGAGATGGCTAGGTACCTCGAACAAGAAGACACTGATATGAATGTTGTTCGGGATTTGGTCAAGCATATCGAAGACATTGTTGCCGACACAGGCGTGAGATGGAAAAGTATTGCCTAATTGTACAAGAATAGTGAGCACCTGAGGAACCTCTAAGTTACGGGACATCGCCGTCGAGCATTCGGCTGGCTCGGTTTGGTCGTCGGAATTGCGGCAGATTGCATTGGCCGGTGGCTGCGCGTGGGGCCTTTCGGGCCCGTCCGGCGTCATGCGGACGCAAGTTTCCCACGCGCCAGATACAGGTTCGCCAGCACCAGCAGCGCGAACACCTGCGCGCCGTTCTTGGCGATGCCGCGAGGCGCGGATTTTCCCGAATCGGCGATTGCGCCGCCGCTGCGATGCGGTCAGCGCGCGCCCGGGTTTGGCTTTGACCTCACCGCCCACAGCACGCCGGCGTCTTCCGCCGCGCGCTGCTTCGCGTCGCTCGCGTAGCCCTTGTCGCCGTACACCGCGCGATCGTCCGATCGTCCTCGCGGATGAGATTGTCCATCACCTTGGCGTCTTGCACGCTGCCCGTCGTCATGCCCGCCGTGTACGAGCCCGCTCTTCGCATCGACACCGATGTGCGCCTTCATCCCGAACAACCACGGGTTGCCCTTCTTGGACGACCGCATCTCGGGATCGCGCCGCTGAATGGCATCGCGGCGGAGTTCCAGCCCCGCGAACACACACATCGACTGGATGTCGTAGAGCGCTTCTTTGGCGCCGGGATCGGACAGGTTGTGCCGCTGCTGCAGGCAATAGATGCGCAGCTTGCCGCCAGCGGAAACGGACGCCGCCCGCCCTTCGGGCCTAGCTTCGTAAGCTTTTAGCGCCGCGGATACACGATACACGGGCTCCCCTCATGCTCGCGTCCTGCGATCTCGATCCCAACCCGGATCAGCCGATCGCACAGGGCTCGGGCCAGGCGTGGCTTGGCCCTCCCCGCACTTCGAGCATCGCAGCCGGCGGGAGCAGCGGCGTTCCCATGGCGACGCTCGAGCCACAGAGAAGCCGCGCGGCGAGTGCAACTGTCCGTGCCCGCAAGCGGAGCATCGCAGCCAAAGCCGCTGCTTTGAGGTCTCGAGATAGTCAAGGGTGACCTGCGTCCAGGCGTTGTCTTGGGACGTTGGTGGTGCCAGCTCATAGCTACAGTTCTAACGATCGTGACCGGGGCAGCGCTTGTCCCACTCCAAGTGTTTCCCACCGGAGATTAATTAACCATGTTGCCGGTTCCTCCACTGCATGCCAATTAGAGCGACTGTCGTGGTGTTCGGGGGAAACGCGGTATGCGTAAAATTGAGTGGTCGCAAAGGCTCGGCAAGCCTGGGATAAAGCGGCACTACTGTTGTCGCTACGTGCAGGGCGTGGAAACACTTCTGGATGCGGGCATATTCGACGCCGTAATGACACAGGTTGAAGTGCTCGAGATGACACATGTTGAGGTGCCCAGGCCAGTAACGATTGCCCAGATCGCCGCGACGTAAATCGTGTCAATTCTGATTGCAACCAGCTTAACGCACACTCGCCCGGCGCCGCCTTCGCACGCGCGGGCGGCCAAAGACGTGCGTTCCCGACAACGGCCACCCAGGTGACCAGCTGGCGATCGTTGGCATGACGCTGTTTCATGCCTTCGCCGCCGTCGCGTTAATCGTTCTGTTTGGTCGGGCACTGTTGCGCCCATTGTTCCGGACGTGGCCCGAACACAGTCTAGCGAGCTGTTCATCGCGGCGATCCTGTTCGTCATCGTCGGCACGGGCGTGGTCGCTGCCGCAGC
>JBKJYG010000186.1:0-2751 GCA_046715905.1 Hyphomicrobiaceae bacterium
TATCTCGGCAGGCGTCGGTTTGTTCTGAGGCGGAACGCAGCGGACGGCATTGGTGATTTTGCACTTTGAGAGGACCAAGCCATCGGCCGGCGTAGCGGCGTAAATGCCGGCCGCAAACCCAAATTCGAGCAAAGTCGCGAAAAGCAGATCACCGGCAAAATCACCGGTGAAGGGACGACCCGTGCGATTTGCACCTTTCAACCCCGGCGCCAGCCCGACGATCAGCAACTCCGCCGCAGCGTCGCCAAAGCTGGGAACGGGACCGTTGAACCACTCGGAATGGCCCGCACGGTTGATCTGACGATATTCGGCAAGCCGGGGGCACAGAGGGCAATCAGCGTCAGGTTCAGCCGTGCTCAACATCCAGCGAACTCACTGAAGTGCAACTGCCGACCGCAGCTAACGAGACGCCTGCGGCTCACAGATCCAGCGGATCATCGCCCGCCGGATACGGCTCCCGGTCGCCGCGCTGCGTTCGGAATTGCTGCAGTCTCGTTTCGCGCGCTTCTCGCGGTACGCGTGCCGATGGATCGCGGCAGATGTCTTTTTCGAGATCAGCAATGTCAATAAATTGGTCGGCTTGGCGCCTAAGCTCGTCGGCCACCATGGGAGGTTGAGTCTGCAGCGTCGAAACGACGCTGACCCGGCGGCCTCGCTGCTGGAGGGCCGCGACAAGACTGCGAAAGTCCCCATCGCCTGAAAACAGAACAATATGATCAAGCCTGTCCGCCAGCTCCATGGCATCGACGGCAAGCTCGATATCCATATTACCTTTGATCTTCCGCCGGCCGGTGGCGTCCGTATACTCTTTGGTCGGCTTGGTGACCATGGTGTAGCCGTTGTAGTCCAGCCAATCGATAAGCGGCCTGATGGACGAGTATTCTTGATCTTCGGCCAGCGCCGTGTAGTAAAGCGCGCGAATCAAATGGCCCTTGCTCCGGAACAGCGTAAGCATGCGCTTATAGTCGATGTCGAAGCCGAGCGACTTCGCGGTCGCATAAAGGTTAGCCCCATCGACGAAAAGGGCAATCCTCTCAGTAGGATAGAAAAACATCCGAGCAACCGACCTCCTTGCAATAAAGGCACGCGCGCTGAGCAACGGCAAACTTATTGAAAATCCGAAGGCTGTGTTGCCGTGAATCGTAACGCCGTATATCACCTGAACGTGAGCAGTTGATAGCGCGTTCCCCCGCACATCAGTGTTGACGCGCTCAAAAGGTTAAGTCGGTGGTCTTCCAAATAGGCAGCTTAGGGCGACGAACTACTTCGACAATCTGGCTTGCTTTCGGAGCAAATACAAGCGGGCACTGGGGTAAGCCGCAAAGTTCGATCGCGAAATCCATCGAAAAATTAGGCCTTTGTGGAATTCGTTTGATAGCCTCATCAGGGCTCTACACCACCCCTCCCGTCGGCTACGAACCTCAACCGCGGTATTTCAACCGCGTTGCCGCGTTCCAGAGCGGACTGGCTTTGGTCACCGCGCTCGGTCTGTTAAAGCGGATCGAGCGCGAGGCCGGCCGCCGCTTGGGACGCCGCTGGGGACCGCGGCAGCTCGATATCGACATTATCGATTGGGGAGGTCGGAGGCTTGGGCGCGGTGCCCCTCGGCGCGCCTATGGGCAATTGGTCTTGCCGCATCCTCTCATTCAGGAACGCGGGTTTGTGCTCGTGCCCTTGCTTGAACTGGCGCCGCATTGGCGGCATCCCGTGTCAAAGCTCGGCGCCAAAGCGCTGCTCGCACGCCGCCCGCAACTCAAGCGGGGTATTGTGCGAGCTGCTGATTGATGGTGAGAGCCGGGTACGAACCCGGTTTGTTCTTGTCACCCGGCGTATTCCGTGCCATACGAACCAGCCTCAGATTCAAATTTTCTGCGGGCCAGCGCATGCTCAGCCCCGAGGATCAGGTGAAATCGATGCTTTGCGAGCTGCGGCATCGCTCTTTAGCGTCAAGCTTCGATCCCTGACCTCAATCGACCTACTCTCGAGAGGATACCTCCATGGCTCGCGTTACCGTCGAAGATTGCGTCGATAAGGTCTCAAACCGATTTGAGTTGGTGCTGCTGGCGGCCCATCGCGCACGCGCGATCACGAGCGGCGCCGCAGTTACGATCGATCCCGACAATGACAAAAATCCGGTGGTAGCCCTGCGCGAAATCGCCGAGCGTACCGTTGTGCCGGAAGACATGCGGGAAAGCCTCATCCATTCGATCCAGAAAAACGTCGAGATCGATGAACCCGAGGCGGGTGCCGCTCCCCTGTTGCCGCTCGAGCGGCGTCCCTCATCGTTGGGACGCGATGATCAATCCACCGACACAGCCATGGACCAGATCACGATGTCCGAGGAGCAGCTATTGCGGGGCATGGAGAGTTTGACGCCGACCGAGCCTTCCAATAGCGCCGGCAACGGTGGCGGCGGAGGTGGCGGACGCGGCCGCTGATACCTGTCTCGAACCGAATCACCTGGCGTCCCGGCTGATCGACAGCTCGCATCGATCAGTCGGCCGCTGTACACTCCGGCTGAAGACACGATCGGAAGCCTCCGCTGCCTCGGCGCGGATGAGCCCGGTGGATGCGGCTAACGCAGGCCTCGCACGGGCCAGCCAACCGGCAGCAGCCGAACTGCCAGCAGTAGGCGCTGAGCCATGATGCGCCAGTACGAGCTCGTGTAGCTCGTGATCAGCTAGGATCAGTAGGTCGACGAATCGCTGCTCAATCGCGATTTCGTCTACGCCATGCGAGCGCACGTCAAAC
>JBKJYG010000187.1:0-6255 GCA_046715905.1 Hyphomicrobiaceae bacterium
CTCTTGCTTTGATGCCGACCTACTACATTATGGATCTCGATATGACTATGCCGCAGACGGTTGCCGCAGTGATGCCGACCGCTGCGGAGATCGCGGCCTGCCGCTGGTTGTCCGACCGCGAACTCAAATGCTACAGCGAGGAGTACGCGAGAACGGGCTTCCAGGGCGGATTGAACTGGTATCGCGCACGCTTTGATAAAGGACTGAACTCTGAGCTTGCACTCTTTTCAGGCCGCACGATCGATGTGCCGGCGACGTTCATTGCAGGCAAGAGCGATTGGGGCGTTTTCCAAGTCCCGGGCGCATTCGAGCGCATGCAAACTCACGCATGCTCGCGTTTCGTCGGCTACCATCTGCTCGACGAGGCCGGGCACTGGGTTATGCAAGAGCAGCCCCAGGCGACGAGCGAGATCCTGATCGATTTCTGCCGTACGGCTGGTGTGGAGAGGCAACCATGACGGCTTTGACGACAGCACCCGCATTCCCCGACGGCACGTTTCCGAGTGCCTGCTGGGAATGCTCGGTGAATTGCGGCGGCCTCGTCACCGTCAAGGACGGCGAGGTGACGAACGTTGGACCGGACCCGTCGAACCCGTACTCCAAGGGAAACTATTGCATCAAGGGGATTCGAGGTGGCCCCGGCATTCGAAATCATCCCAGTCGATTGCTGTATCCGATGCGGCGGACGGGCCCGCGTGGCAGTGGCCAGTGGGCGCGCATCTCCTGGGACGCAGCGCTCGACGAGATGGCCGACCGCTATGCCGACGTGCGCCGCCGGTTTGGGCCCGAGGCGCTCGTGGGCGCGACCAGCGGCGCCAATTTCAGCCGCAGCCTGATCACGGCGCTGATGCTGCGCTCGTTCGGATCGCCGAACTGGATGATCAACCAGGATCTGTGCGGCGGCTGCCGGGCGGTGAGCGCACGCGCCACGGGGCTCGACATCGACAGCGGCGGCGACATCGAGCATACGCGTTGCGCGCTGATCGTGGGGCGCAACCTGGCCGTGGCAGATCCCGTGCAATGGGCCCAGTTGAAGGCTGCTCGAAAGCGCGGCGCAAGCGTCGTCGTGGTGGATCCAAAGCGCACGCCCGCTGTTGATTTGGCCGACCTCTGGCTCAGGCCCAAGGTCGGCACCGATGCCGCGCTGGCCATGGCCATGATCCACGTCTTAATCCGCGACGGTCTCTACGACCGGGACTTTGTGGCGCGCTGGACGACGGGGTTCGAGGCGCTCGCGCAGCGTGCCGAGGCGTATGCACCAGAGGCTGCCGCGCGCATCACCGGCGTGCCGGCCCCCGACATCGAGGCTGCCGCGCGACTTTATGCGGACGGCCCGTCGACGTTCCTGTCGGGCCATGGCATCGATGCGTTCGCTGGCGGCGTACAGGCGTTCCGGGCCTTCCACTGCCTCGTCGCCATCAGCGGCAATGTCGATCGCGAAGGCGGCAACCTGCGAAACAAGAAGCCGAAGGGATTTCTCAACTATCTCGAGCTGTTGCACCGGCCCGAGTTCCGGCTGCCAATCGAGACCGAACGACGGACGCTTGGCGCCGACGCCTACCCGCTCTGGGCCGGCCCGGACGGCTGGCAGACGGCTTGCCACAACCCGACGGTCATCGAGGCGATGCTGACGGGCAAGCCCTATCCCGTGCGTGCGGCCTATATCAGCGGCGTCAATATCCTGCTGACCTATCCCGACACGCGGCGCACGATCGAGGCGCTGCGCTCGCTCGAGTTCATCGCCGTTGCAGCGCACCAGATGACGCCGACTGCGGAGCTGGCCGACATTGTGCTTCCCAAGACCACGTCGCTCGAGGAGGAAGAGGTCTCCTACCAGGGCATCGGTCAGATCGTGCTGCTCGCACGCGCCAATGTGGCGCCGCGGGGCGAGGCGCGATGCGAGATCGACATCGCCCGGCCGCTGATCCAGCGCATGGCCGAGCGGCAGGCCCTTGCGGATAATTTCGTCCCGTGGGCCAGCCAACGCGACTTCAATGACTATCTGCTGCGGGACAGCGGCATCGCGTTTGCGGAGCTGGAGGCCAGAGGCTACGCGCGGGCGGCCTTCACACTCGGCGATCACGCGGCGCGTCCGTTTCCGACACCCTCCGGCAAGCTGGAGCTCGCCTCGTCGACGCTGGCCCGGCATGGGCTCGAGCCACTTCCCGGCTGGTCCGAAGCGCCGATCGCGGCGACACCGCCACCCGAGACCGCCGCCTCCTACCCGCTCGAGCTGATCACGGGCGATCGCGAAAAACAGTATCATCACTCCCGCTTTCGCGAGCAGGGGTGGGCGCGCAAGGTCTCGCCCGATCCCCGCCTGCTGATGCATCCGGCCGATGCCGCGGCGCAGGATTTCGTCGACGGCGATTGGGTTATTGTGGAGACGCCGGGCGTGCGCGGCACGGCACGGCTGCGCCTGAAGCTCACCGAGACGACGCCCGAGGGCGTCGTCTCGACCGGCATGGGCTGGTGGCGGCCGGAGTCGCTCGCGCCCGACCACGCCGTCCTCGACATCAACATCAACGCTGCATTGTCCTACTCGGGGCCTTACGATCCGGTCACGGGCTCGGCCAGCATCCGCGGCCAGCGGTGCAGGGTGAGCAAGGACGCAGCCGGCGAAACCGTACGGGATCTCGGCTGGCTGCCGGCGCAGGAGGCGCGCATTTAGCCGGAATTGGCCCACTGCGGAACCGCTTTTGCTTCTTGGAGGCTTCAGCGGAAGCGTTCGGATCCCTTCCTCTACCGCGGCCGCCTACCCGCGCATGTTGCGCGGCGACAGCATCTGACTCTCATGCTTGGTCTCCACCTCGGTCGAGGAGCTAATTTACATATTGGCCATTCTGGTCAATTCTTCGACCAGAGGCAGACTGCCGCTCCGGCGAGGCAGCTCTGTCCTGAAATTTCGATCGGAGGAACATCATGGCGGCACTGTCCGAACCGAGCACTGGGCTTGAGGTCACGCGCCGGCATCCGCTGATTGGCACCGAGGTGCGTGGTCTCGATTTGGCAACGCCGATGGATGATGCCACCTTTGGCGAGCTGCATGCGCTCTGGATGGAGCATCTGCTCCTCGTCTTTCCCGACCAGCCCCTCACCGACGAGCAGCATATTGCATTCGGGCGCCGCTTTGGAGAGCTCGAGATCCACCCGTCGCTCGCGCATCGGTCATCGCGCAACCAGGAAATCTATCGCGTCTCCAACGTCGATGAGGCTGGAAACATCATCCCGTCTCAGGAAACCGCTTGGCAGTACATCAATTTGTCGTGGCTGTGGCACACGGACAGCTCGTTCCGCGAGGTGCCCAGCATGGGTTCGATCTTGCACGGCATCGAAACGACGACCGAAGGCGGCAATACCTTTTTTGCGAATATGTATGCAGCCTACGACGATCTCTCGGCCGACATGCAGGCGCGCATCGAGGGGCGTTGGGTAATCCACGATCACGATTTCATCATCAAGCAATCAAAGGAGCTGTCCGCCAGACAGAATAAGGGACAGTACGATGCGATGCCGCCCGTACTCCACCCGCTCGTGCAATTGCATCCCGTGACGCGGAGGCGCTGCCTGTTTCTCTCGCCCCACACGATGGTCAACATCCAAGGCATGCCGGAAACGGAAGGCCGCAAGCTGCTCGATGACCTCACCGCGCACGCCACGCAACCGGAGTACGTTTACAAGCACATCTGGGCGAAGGACGACATCATCATGTGGGACAACCGGTGCACGATGCATTCGGTCGAGCCGTTCGACAATGCCAGTACCCGGCGTATAATGCACCGCGTCACCCTTGTTGGCGAAGGCAAGCCCATTGCCGCTCGATAAGCTTTCATAACCGCCCGGACGTGACCAGCGATCCAATACTGACCGGGGTCGCCGTCTCACGCGGGCAAGCAGGAGTGCTAAGATGACGACAGTCGTATGCGGACCAGCCGAAACCGTTTGTCACTCGGGTCACGCCGACGAGACGGGGCTCTGGCTCTCGCCTGACGAGCTGGCGGCAGCCACGGGCTGGCAATTGAAACCCGAAGGCTTCTGCAAGGATGATGTCTGCGTGCCACTCTCGCCCGGGCAAATGCCCAATCTCGTGCGGGGGGACAAAGTGAATGCTGATGGGTTCTGGCGGCGTCTCGGTCATCCCGTCACTCACGACGCGGCCGCCGAGATCTGGGTTTTCGGCACAGGCGCCGCGCAGCGATCATCAGCTCTGACGTCGCTGCAGGCCCCTGACTTTGCCTTGCCGGATCTCGAGGGCAATGTGGTCGAGCTTGCGCACCATCGCGGCAAGAAGGTCCTGCTCGCGACCTGGGCTTCCTGGTGAGGCTGCAGGGCTGATCTGCCCGTGTGGCAGAAACTCTTTGACGACCTGAAAGACCGCGGCTTTACGATATTGGCGATTGCCATGGATAGCGCTGACGCAGCACGTCCCTGGATCGCGGCCGCCAAACCGGACTATCCCTGTCTCATCGACAGGGATCATCTCGTTGCCGATCTCTACAATATGGTCAACGTTCCGCAGGCCGTTTGGATCGATGAGGCCGGACAGATCGTACGGCCGCCCGAGACCGCGGGGGCGTCGGACTCGCTGCGCCACAGGGACAAGGCAACGCGGCAATTGCCGCCAGATATACTGATTGAGCGCGAACGCATGAAGTCAGCCTACGTCGAGGCCGTTCGAGACTGGGTGATCAACGGCTCCAGCAGCGAACATGCGCTCGATGCAGCGTCGGCCCGGTCGCATCTGCGGTTGCCCGACGACGACAGCGCGACAGCGCATGCCCATTTCCGTCTCGCCCGGCATTTGCTTCGCACCGGCAAGCCCGACGAAGCGGCTGAACACTTCGCCACCGCCAGCCGATTGCACCCGACATCCTGGAACATTTGGCGTCAGGCGGCGGCAAAGGACGCGACGGGCCTGGCCGCCGGACCTGATTTCTGGTCGCGGGTCGATCGTCTGGGCGACCAGCCCTACTATCTTCCGATCGACATGAAAGGCTTGCGGCCATCCTGATGGCGTGCCGCGATCACGCAGGATCGTTGAGGGCCCCTCGATGGTCGCGGCGATTGGCCTGCACTTTATACCAAGGGTGAGCGTGTCCCGGCACCTTGACGCGCAGGGTGTAGACCGACGTGTGCGCGCAGCACAGCAGCGTGCGCAGGTCCGGCCCGCCGAATGCGAAGTTCACCGCCTGCTCCGGCCAACGGATGATGCCGACACGGCGGCCGTCCGGCTCGAACACCCAGATGCCGCCGGGCCCCGTGCAGTAGACGCGGCCGATGCCATCGACCTTGACGCCATCGGGGATACCGGGCTCGTCGCCCTCGTTCATGTCGGCAAAGATGCTGCGCCCCACCATGTGGCCGTCCGCATCGAGCCGGATGGCGTGCATGTATTTCGACGAGCGCGTGTTGGCCACGTAGAGCGTCCGCTCGTCGGGCGAGAACGCGAGGCCGTTGGGGTACTCGCACAGGGCCAGCACGCTCAGTTGGCCGCCGGGCGCCAGCCGGTAGACGCCGGCCCCATCCCACAGATTGTCGAGGCCCTCGCGGCCGGGAATTTCGCGCTCGTGGTAGGCGACGCGTTTGTCGGGATCGGTGAAGTAGAGGCAGCCGTTCGAATGGCAGACGACATCATTGGGCCGCGCAAAGCGGGCGCCGTTGTATCGGTCGACCAGCGTTTCGACCGAGCCGTCGGCATTCATTCGCGTCACGCGGCGGCCGTCGCCCTCGCAGTTGATCAACCGGCCTTCAAGGTCGAAGCTCGTGCCGTTGCCGCCCTTGGTCAGTCGCACCAGCTCGGGCTCCTTGCCCGGCGTCATGCGAAACAGCTTGTTGACGCGGATATCGACAAAGTACCAGAAGCCGTCGGGGTGCCACAGCGGACCCTCGGTGAAGATGAAACCGGTAGCGAGGCGCTCGGCCACGGTGGTCTCGAGCACATCAGGTAGATCGTTGACTGCGGCCATGGTGCGCGCCCCGTTGACGTTTCCAGCTTGGAGTGATCCGACATGCTACCGCAGCGGCGCGATATACGTCGAGCGACCAAGTGATAAACCGGGTGCCGTATCACTGCCGGATTGACTTAGTAGTTGAGCTTCCGCCGCCCCTTGTCAGCAAGGGAGTTTGGATCAAAGGGGATATGATCAACGCTGTCGGCTTTCATCGACTTAATCTCATCAGGCTCAATAAGCTTGTCGAGGGCAAGCGCAGCTATTTGTACAAGCCGGTAAGTAACGAAACCATGAGGAAAATACG
>JBKJYG010000188.1:0-4527 GCA_046715905.1 Hyphomicrobiaceae bacterium
AGCTGAAATAACGAAAGTTTCCCGCGCCGTCACGTCAGGCTTAACCATCGATCTGCCACCTGCGGCGCATGCTTTACCGCTGCGGATCGGCTTCGTCATTGGTTCCACGCAACGCGGCGGGACCGAAACTCACCTGAGCGAGCTGCTTCCTGTCCTGAAGGCGGCCGGCTACGACGTTTCCCTGTTCGTGACGGGCGTCAAAGGACCCATTCACGACGATTTGGTGCGAGAGGGCATCGCGGTTTTTCCGCCCCGTCCCATTGATGTGTGGCCGTTTCTTCCCGCGTTTCTCCGCCGCCCGGTCCGACTGATGCGGCTTGCACCGAAACTATGGCTGTTTGCTTGGCGGCATCGGTCGGGGCTTTTGCACGTGTTCCTCCCGGAATCGGTCATCCTGTGCGGGGTTCTCCTGTGGCCTTGGCGGCGGCGCATGCTCCTGAGCCAGCGAGGATTGATCACGTACCGCGATAAGTATTCTGCTTTTGTCACCAGGCTCGAACGCTTTGCCTTCGGGCAGGCGCCCTGCATTCTTGCCAACTCCACGCGGGTCGCAACCGACCTCATTGAGGATGGCGTCGAGCAGGAGAAAATCCGCATCATTCATAACGGGCTGACGCGCAAAAGGCTCACGCCCGATGGCTTTGCTCGGGACGAGCAAAGACGCAATCTTGGCCTCGGCGCGACATCGCTCGTCCTGGTCAAGGTGGCCAATCTGCACGCCTACAAAGGTCACATCGACCTGCTTAACGCCCTTGGCGTCCTCAACGCGTCGGGGCAATTGCCCAGCGGCTGGACCTTGCTGTGCATCGGACGTGACGTGCCCAGCAGCGACGCTGGCCACTCGACGAGCAAGTCATTTAGTCAGAAAGCCTGTCTGCAGGCTCGATGTGTCGAACTTGGCATCAATGCCCATGTGCGGTTCCTGGATGAGCGCGACGACGTTCCGGATTTGCTGCGGGCCGCCGACATCGGCGTGCTTGCGTCTCATGAAGAGGGATTTTCCAACGCCCTGATTGAAATGATGGCGGCTGGGCTGGGTATTGTGGCAACGGATGTTGGCGGAAACGCCGAAGCGCTCGATGAAGTAGCGGGTCTCGTCGTTCCCGCGCGGAGCTCAAGGGCGTTGGCAAAAGCCTTGGTGCGCCTCGTCGGGGATCCGAAACTATGCGCTCGCTTGGGGGGGGCCGCGCGGCGTCGCGCATTGGAGCACTACAACATCGAACACTGCGCGATAGCCTACTCGGAGGTCTATCAATCGATCTTGTCCAGCCTTGGAGAGCGCCCTCAACCCTGCCCGCTCGACGCGCGACCGGAGCGCATCTGAGGCCCTCGCGTGCCATGGCCGATCCGCGGTGCGTGGCTTGGCATGCGCGGGCGGCCGGAGATCACTCCGCCTGCAGGCGCAGGCCGCGGCTGTAGCGGCGCCAGCGCTCGTCGTAGTCGCTGACGCCCGTCAGAATGCGCTCGCGCTCGACCGCGCTGACCTCGCGCACGACCTTGCCCGGCGATCCGAACACCACGGCATTGGGCGGGATCTCCTTGTTCTCGGGAATGAGCGCGCCGGCCCCGATCAGAGCCCCCTCGCCGATCCTGGCGCCGTTGAGCACGATGGCGCCGATGCCGATCAGCGCGCCGCGCCCGATACTGCACCCGTGCAGCATGACGGTGTGTCCGACGGTGCAGTCCTCGCCGATATCGACCGGGAAGCCTGGATCGACATGGATGATGACGTTGTCCTGGATGTTGCTGCGCGCCCCGATGCGGATCGGCTCATTATCGCCCCGGATGACGGCGCCGAACCAGACGCTCACGTCCTCGCCCAGCTCGACGCGGCCGATCACGCTGGCGGACGGCGCAACCCAGAACCGGCCGGACGCCGGCGTTTGCACCTTGTGGCCATCAAACTCGTAGAGCGGCATGCAGGAGGGTCCCAATCGTTGCACCCGTGGCGTTGGCCGCCGCGAGTCGCTGCGAACGTCGACGCAGCCCTTCTTCCGGTTCCCCTGAACGTCACTCGAGGTCGATGTCGAGGATCGTCATGGTGAACTGGTAGCAGAGCTCGCCGTCTTCGGTGTCCTTCGAGACGAGGCCGATGAATTCATCACCGACATAGACCTCGGCGGCATCGGCTGCTTTCTGCCGGCCTCGAACCTCGATCGACTTGGAGCCGAACGTCTTGCGCATGAAAGCTTCGACGCGCTTCAGCTCGTCGCTCGTCACCGGTTTGGGCTTCGTCACACGTTCATCCTTTTGGTTCCTCGATTGACGAGGTGATGCCTTGCAAGACCCGTCAGCACTGGCCGCAGTCGCCCGGGGCAAACCGCTGATCCATGCTGCGCGACGGCTCGGGGCAGCCGGCATCTCCGACAATCACCGCCGGTACGCCAGCCACGGTTTTATTGGGCGGCACATCCCGCAGTACGACGCTGCCCGCGGCCACGCGCGAGCAGTTGCCGACCCGGATGTTGCCCAGCACCTTGGCGCCGGCCGCCAGCAGCACATTGTCGCCGATTTTCGGATGCCGGTCGCCATGTTCCTTGCCGGTGCCGCCGAGCGTAACGTTGTGCAGGATCGAAACGTTGTCGCCGACGACGGCCGTCTCCCCGATCACGATCCCCGTGGCATGATCCATGAAGATGCCGCGCCCGATGGGGGCGGCGGGATGGATGTCGACGCCGAAGATGCGCGACGATTGGCTCTGGAGATAATAGGCGAAGTCCTTGCGGCCCGCGTTCCATAGCTCGTGGGCGAACCGGTACGTCGCCAGCGCATGGAAGCCCTTGAAATATAACAGCGGCTCGATGTAGCGGTGGCAGGCGGGGTCGCGATCGAAGACGGCCGCCAGGTCGGCCCGGAAGGTATTGCCAAGCTCGGGCCGGCACGCCAGCACATCGCGGAACATGTCTCCGATGAGGGCCGCGTCGACATCGGCATGATTGAGGCGCTGCGCGAGGCGATGGCAAACCGAGTCCTCGAGCCGGGCGTGCGACAGGATCGTGGCGTAGATGAAACCGCCCAGCGCCCGCTCGGCCGCGATCACATCCTCTGCTTCCGCCCGCACCGCCGACCAGATCGGATCGACCGCCTCGACGCGGCCGCGCGGGTCGGAAAACTTCGATGCCGTCATGGACCTCTCCTTTCCAGCCCGGACTGCTTGTAGGCCATTGCCGGCCAGCCCTGGACCTGGACCATCGTCCCTTTCAGGGAGGTAAGCCGGTCCGGACGGCCCGTCAATCGCTACTCGATCCAAGTGCCCTAAATCATGACCCCAATCGGTTGCCCGAATTTCGGCGTCGCGGCTGATCGAAAAGGCTTGCGGAACAGGCAGAGAACACTTAGGTTGTTCTTGCTTTGTACGGAGTGAGCCTCGCGCGCGCATCCGGCACCGTTCGCGCGGGCAGACAGCGGCCGCCGCTCAAAAGGGACCACCATGCTCACATCGAAACAGAAAGAGCTGCTGAAATTCATCCAAGCCCGCGTGCAGGAAACGGGCGTTCCCCCTTCCTTCGATGAAATGAAGGAAGCGTTGGACCTGCGCTCCAAATCCGGCATCCACCGGCTCATCACGGCGCTCGAAGAACGGGGGTTCATCCGGCGCTTGCCGCATCGGGCGCGGGCGCTGGAGATCATAAAACTACCCGATGCCCTGCTGCCGGGCGGCCGCGGCGCCGGCCAGTCCACGGCATCTCTCGACGTCATCGAGGGCGGAAACGGACGATCGTCGGGTTTTTCTGCGCCGCCTCAGGCGCCGTTCGCCAGCGCAGGCGGTCAGCGGCACGCTTCATCCCATGGGAACGCTGGCGTGGCTGTCATTGCTGCCGAACAGCTCGGCATCCGCGTCCCGTTGATGGGCCGCATCGCGGCCGGCGTTCCCATCAGTGCCATTCAAGATCATTCCTCCGATATCGTGTGCCCGCCGGACATGATCGGCAAAGGCGAGCACTTCGCGCTTGAGGTCAGGGGCGACTCGATGATCGAGGCCGGCATCCACGAGGGCGATATGGTCATCATCCGACGAGGTTCCGCGGCCGAGAACGGTGATATCGTCGTGGCCCTGGTGGAAAAAGAAGAGGCAACGTTGAAGCGGCTGCGCAAGAAGGGCAATTCGATCGCGCTCGAAGCCGCCAATCCGGCTTACGAAACCCGCATCTTCGGCCCCGATCAGGTCGACATCCAGGGACGGTTGGTGGGGCTGATCCGACGCTACTGACGAGCGCCACTGACGAGCGCCACTGACAAGGGGGCCGACGCGGCCGGTCGTGGTGGCACATGCGACCGCGTTGCGCGCGGTCACTGGTGGTCATCGGGCCGCGGCTCGTTCGGGCTGGTCGCAGCATGGCTGCCGCTGGGCGCCGAGGCCGTGCTGTCGGGCGTGGCCCGCCAAGGCGTTGGCGGGCTTGGCAAGGCCGAGGTCCAAGGGCGTACGCCGCGTTCGGCGGCCACGGTTCGGACCACCGGGCCATTGGTGCTGAAGGTCAGCGACAGCGCGCCGGCCCGGGCCAGCAGCGGAGCGTCGATGACAAGCAC
>JBKJYG010000189.1:0-4075 GCA_046715905.1 Hyphomicrobiaceae bacterium
ACGAAAACCGGTCGCGCGTTAACAGGCACAATGCATGGGAGCCGGCTGTTCGCCCGCCGCCCGGCTCCTGCTTGTCTGGCGGTCGGCCTGCGCTTGCGGGCTTGACCGGAGACGCTTAATTGTTGTCGCCCAGGGGAGCAGATCCGGTGCCAATGCCCGAGTCGATAGAGAGAACCGCCATGCTTCAATCCACTCTTGCCTTGCTGCCGGACCGCGGCGTCGTCAGCGTCACGGGACCCGACGCCCTGCCGCTGCTGGACAACCTGGTCACCAACGATTTGCAGGGTATGGCGCCCTCGGATGCGCGGTTCGCGGCTTTGCTGACGCCGCAGGGCAAAATCCTGTTTGAATTCTTTGTCGTGGCGACATCAGCCGGCTTCCTGCTTGAAACCGCGTTGACAAACACCGGGGCATTGGCGAAGCGGCTCGGCCTCTACAAGCTTCGCGCGCATGTGGACATCAAGGATGCCGCGGGAGAGGTTGTCGTTGCGGCGTCAATGGGCTCCATACGCGCGCGGCCCCCCGCCGCGATCGCCTTCGTGGATCCGCGAAAGCCCGAGCTTGGAGATCGCCTTCTCATCCCAGCGCCGATCGTTGGCGAGACACTGACGCTCATGGGAAAAAGTGCAGCGCGTGTCACCGTCGCCGATTACGTTGCCCGACGCATCGAGCTAGGGGTTCCGGAAGGCGGCACCGATTACCCCCTCGGTGATACGTTTACCCATGATGCAAATTTCGATCTCCTCAACGGCATCTCTTTCACCAAGGGATGCTTCGTTGGCCAGGAGGTCGCCGCGCGAACGCAGAACAAAGCCGTCGTGCGCAAACGCATTGTGCGTGTCACATCGGCGAGGCCGCTTGCCACGGGAGATCACATTCGCGCCGGTAAAGCGGTGATCGGCACGATCGGCTCCGTCGCGGGCTCGGCTGCGTTGGCGATTGCCAGACTGGACCGCGTGGCCGAAGCGATCGACAAGACCACTCCGATTACCGTCAACGAGCAACCCGTCGAGATCGAGCCCGCGGCCATCGCGCGTTATCGTGAAAGCGCGGCCGCCCGCGCTCAGGAATCGGTCTAATGCATCCCGCTCTGAGCGATCCACTGCCCCGTTGTCCTTGGACGGGGATCGCCGATCCCGAGTATGCGCGCTATCACGACGAGGAATGGGGCGTGCCGCAAGCCGACGACAGGCGCCTGCTTGAAAAGCTGATCCTGGAGGGTTTCCAGTCCGGCTTATCCTGGCTCATAATCCTCAAGAAGCGCGACAACTTCCGCCGCGCCTTCCATCAGTTCGATGCTGAACGCCTAGCGTCCTTTGGCGATGCCGATCGTCAGCGCCTGATGGCAGACACCGGCATCGTGCGCAATCGCCTGAAGATCGAGGCGGCGATCGGCAACGCGCGGGCTTACTTGCGGCTCAGGAACCGCTTAAGCCTCGCTTCCTTCCTGTGGGCGTTTGTCGATGGCCGTCCACTCATCCACACGCGTGTGAGTTTCGCTGAGGTTCCAGCACAAACTCCGCTCTCCAAGGAGATTTCAAAAGCGTTGAAGGCCGAGGGCTTCAGCTTCGTTGGTCCGACCACGGTTTATGCCTTCATGCAGTCCTCAGGCTTCGTCAACGATCATCTGTCGAGCTGTCATCGGCATGACATGTGCGCCGCGTTGCAACGATCTTTCAAGGCTCCCTTGCAATGAGGAGCGGCACTGAGAAAACTCGGGCGTGGCAACGCATGCTCTCCGGCCGGCGTCTGGACCTGCTCGACCCGCAACCCTCCGACATCGAGTTCTCGGACGTAGCTCACGGCCTCGCCCGCGTCGCACGATGGAATGGGCAGACGCAAGGGCCACACGCCTTTTCAGTCGCACAGCATGCCTTACTCGTAGAGACCATCGCGTCGCGGCTCAATCGAACATGGGACGCCTCGTGGCAGCTTGCAGCGCTGCTGCATGACGCACCGGAGTACGTCATTGGCGACCTCATCAGCCCGTTCAAGGCCGCCATCGGCTTGGATTACAAGGCTCTGGAGACAAGGCTTTTAGCGGCCATTCACCGTCGTTTTGAGCTGCCGTGGCCTTTACCCGCGACCATCACATCGGAAATCAAGCGCGCGGACCGAATTGCGGCTTTCCACGAAGCGACCGTTCTCGCCGGATTCGGCTTCGACGAAGCCTTGGCTCTGTTTGGCCCGGCCGAGCCGCGTCTCCCGGCCTCGGCGCTCGGTCCGCTGCTCGTGCCAAGGCCGCCCGCCGATGCACAAGAGCAGCTACTTGCGCGCTTCCAAACGCTCGCTGGATAGCTCGTCGTAAAACTGGGGGTGAAAACTTACAGGACAGGATTTTCACCCCACGTGCAGGAAAGTCGGATCTCGCCACACCATCTCCGAAAAAAAACCAATATTTGCAGCGAATCTCTGCCCCGAGGAGAATCGCATGCAAGAGTCCTATCGAGGCAGTGGAGCGGATCCGACCGGCCGTTTGTGGGCGAAGGCACTCGGCCGCCCCACGCCGTCCTCGACTGAAGTCGCTGTCGATCTCACCACAGCCATTCTGTCGATTCGCGACGACCAGCCCGTCGTTCTCGTGCATCCCGCGACCTCACCCGACGAGGCGGATCGCCTGCCCACGGGCTGCTTTCAACCACATGACGATACTTCCCTCGACATGGCCGTCCGTGAGCGAGTACGCGCGACAACGGACCTTGATCTTGGTTTCGTCGAGCAGCTTTCGACCGATTTCGCTGTCGCCCCAAACGGCGGAGAGCAAATCCATGTCCCCAGACTTTCGATTGGCTATTTGGCGCTGACCCGTGTTGAAAGCCACTCGCTCGCACACGGGGCCCAATGGGCCGACGTCTATCAGTACCTTCCGTGGGAAGATTTTCGCCAGGGGCGTCCTCCGCTTTTGGGGTTCCTGATGCCGAGACTGAGCCAAGGGGCTCAGGATGCGGATGAGACCGCAGCCAATCGACGTCATTTGACGCGCTCCGACCGCCTGCAGATCGCGTTCGGGCCCGATGAAACCTGGGACGACGAACGGGTCGCGGAACGGGCGGAGATCGTGGTCGAAGCCGGCCTGGCGCAGGTTGAGGGCCTGGCAGCCCGTTGGCCGCACCGATCGCTGCCGCACCCATCCCTGCCGCACCCATGGCCGCCGAAGCCAAGCGCGCCGGTTGCTTGCTCGAACCTCCCGAGGCGGTTGTTCGCCGATGCGCATTTGCTCATTCTGGCGGCAGCACTTGGCCGGCTCCGTGCGCGTCTTCGTCACCGGCCCGTGGTGTTTGAACTACTGGCGCTGGAATTTACGCTATTCGAATTGCAGAAAACGGTGGAAGGCATCCTCGGCCCGAACCTGCACAAGCAGAATTTCCGGCGGCTCGTTGAAGCCACCCGCTTGGTGGAGCCAACAGGCGAAATCAGAACGCATACCGGCGGTCGTCCAGCAAAGCTGTTCCGCTTCCGGCAAAGCGCGCTGCTGGAGCGGCCGTCCCCGGGGCTGCGCGTCCGACTTGGTCGCGCGATCTAGCCGAGGCTGAAGAACGCACCAGCCGGCCCTGCTGCCTTGATCGACGCGAATGCCTTTTGCCTTCGCCGCAGTCCAGCCGATCAAAAAACCCCGCCCCGCCTAACTTGCTTGAGCCTCTCCATCAACGCGCTGGCCAAGCCGCGCGGCCAATTACGAGACGAAACGGTTCACATAACTGTGTTGGCCGGACAGCCCACCGTGATTTGCGCTCGGAGGCAATTGAACGTAGTTTATCGTCTATGGGCAGCTTAAGAAATGAGACGAGCATCGGAGAAGATGCGGAGTTTCGGATCGGGCCGCTGAAGATCTCTAAAGCATATATTAAAAATTATCCAATCATCCGCATCGGAGAATGTCATGTCCAAGATCAAAATCGTAGCTATAAGCGTCGCTCTTCTCGCCACTGCTAGCTTCGCAAGCGCAGCGAACGCTGGATACGGCCACTCGTCTCATCACCATGGCTTCCATCACAAGAAGCACTTTAGCTATGGCCACGGCCACGGCCACGGCTACAAAGTTCACCGTTACGCCCCCGTCTGTGGCGGTTACGCC
>JBKJYG010000190.1:0-3228 GCA_046715905.1 Hyphomicrobiaceae bacterium
ATCCGGGAGAGCCTGAAACCACGAACCCCTTTGATTTTGCTGGTGAGCCGGGCGGGGATCGAACCCGCGACCACATGATTAAAAGTCACGTGCTCTACCGCTGAGCTACCGGCCCCCGCGCGCTATGTACTGGCCTTCCCGCGCCCTGACAAGCCGTCGGCCAAGACAAGAGACATGAGGTTCGAGTCCGGAGTGGCAAAACCGGAGTGTACGCGCGTCCGGGCGAGCCCTTGCCCACCCGCGGGCTCACGGACGCCGGCGCCACGCGCTCATTTGATCGGCTGACGTGTGTACGTGCACGACCACGGGCCGCGTCTTGACCGCGAAGGCTCGCGCGATGCCCGCTGCTACGTCCGTCTCGTCGCGAAGGGTGATGCCTTCGGCGCCAAATGAGCGCGCCCACATGGCGAAGTCGGGATTCTTCAGCTCGGTCGCCGCCTGATAGGGCCGTCCTGGATAGCGCATGACGTGGTGCATGCCGATGGTTCCATACATGCGGTTGTCGGAAATGATCAGGATCGGGTTGACGTCGTAGAGGCGCGCCGTCGCGATCTCGTTGCCGGTCATCAGCGCGCCGCCGTCGCCGACGAACGCTACCACCTGCCGCTCGGGATGGCGGAGGGCGGCCGCGACGGCCATCGGCATCCCGGCTCCCATGGCGCCAACGACCGAGGCCAGGAACGTCTGGGTGGTCTTGAAGCCAATGTAGCGGTGGATGAAGCTCGAGAAGTTGCCGGCATCGGAGGTAACGACCGCGTCGGGCGCGAGATGCTTGCCGATTTCGCACACGACCTGGGCGAAGTTGATGCCGTCCGTGGTCGGCTCCCACTTGGGCGCGAGCAGCTCCCGGTGAATGGCGTTGAGCCCCGCGACCCAGCCTTTGCGCTTGCCGGCATCCTTGGGCGCCGGGCGGGCGAGCAGGGCGCGGATCACGGCTTGTGGGTCGCTGACGATGCCGAGGTCAGGTCGAAAGACGCGTCCGATTTCGTTCGGATCGGGCCAGATGTGGACCAGCGGCAGTTGAGGCTTAGGAGCCTGGGGAAACGAGTAGGATTGGCTCACCGAGTCCGTCAAACGCTCGCCTAAGGCGACGATCAGGTCCGCCTTCTTCATCTCGTCGAGCAACAGCTTGGGCACACGGATACCCATGTAGCCGCCATAGTTGGGATGGTTGGCGTCAAACAGCGTCGGCCGACGATGGGTTGGGCTGATCGGGAGCATCCACGCCTCGGCGAGCTGTCGCAGCTCATCGGTGACGCCGGCACCCGTCAATGCGCCGCCGACCCACACCAGCGGGCGCTGGGCTTGGGCCAGCATGCCGGCCAGGCGCTCCAGGTCCTCCGCCCGCGGTCCCGGATAGACGCGCGGCCGGGGCTGATCGACCGGGAAGTCGGCTGGCTCGTCGAAGATGTCCTCCGGCAGGATGACGGCAACCGGTCCCGGCGTCCCGCTCTCGGCGAGGTGGAAAGCCCTCGCGATGGCCTCCGATGCCATGACCGGCTCATTGACCTCGATGACGCCCTTGGTGATGTCGGCAAGAAGGCGCGAATAGTTCTGTTCCTGGAGCGCCAGCCGGCCATAATCCTTGCGTTCGACCTGGCCAACCAGGATCACCATCGGCGTCGCATCATGATAGGCCGTGTGCAGGGCCACCATCGCATTGGAGAGACCGGGTCCCCGCGAGACCACGACGACGCCGGCCCGGTCGCGCAGACGCCCATCGGCGACCGCCATGAAAGCGGCGCCCCCCTCGTGCCGGCAAACCGTCAACCGGATCGAGTTCTGGTCGGACAGCGCATCGGTCAGCCCCAGGTAGCTTTCGCCGGGCACGCAGTAGATAAGATCGACGTCGTGTGCTTGCAGGCTTTCAGCGAGGAGGCGAGCGACGGTGCGGGCCATGCGGTTTCCTTGCGGTCACAAACGGGCTTGAAGCGCGACCGGGGAGCCGCATCGGCGAGACTAATCGGCGAGCCCGCACGAAGCAACGCGCCCGCAACCTGCACGCGGCAGGGCGGATTTCACAGGTCATCCGCCTATAGAACAGTTGCCTTTGACCGTGGAACATGCTGCAAGCCGCAGAACGGAGCGAGCGCTTCAGCCAGCAGCCAACGACAGCCAGACAGGATGACCTATGACGGATTTCAAACGCCGCCGTTTCTTGAAGGGAGCCGGAGTGGTGGGCATTGGAGCGGCTGCCACGGCCATAGCGGCCCCCGCGATCGCCCAATCGACCCCTGAGATCAAATGGCGGCAGACCTCGAGTTTTCCCAAGTCGCTCGATACGCTTTACGGCGGCGCGGAGGTGTTCGCGAAGGCCGTTGCCGAGATGACGGACAACAAATTCCAGATATCGACGTTTTCTGCCGGGGAGATCGTGCCCGGCTTGCAGGCGGCGGATGCCGTGACCGCGGGCACAGTCGAGGTCGCGCATACGGCGCCCTACTATTACTTCGGCAAGGACGAGACGTTCGCGTTCGGAACCTGCTTGCCGTTCGGCTTCAACGCGCGCGGCCAGAATGCCTGGTGGCACGAAGGCGGCGGCGAGAAGCTGATGAACGAGTTTTACGCCAAGTTCAACATTTACGCGCTGCCCGCCGGCAATACGGGTGCGCAGATGGGCGGCTGGTTCAACAAGGAGATCAAGACCGCGGCGGACTTCCGGGGCTTGAAAATGCGCATCGGCGGTTTTGCCGGCCGCGTGCTCGGCAAGCTCGGGATGGTACCGCAGCAGATCGCCGGGGGCGAAATCTATCAGGCGCTCGAGAGAGGCACGATCGATGCCGCCGAGTGGGTCGGGCCCTACGATGACGAGAAGCTGGGCTTCAATAAGGTCGCCAAATATTACTATTACCCCGGCTGGTGGGAAGGTGGCCCGCAGCTGCAGCTTTATATCAACGCGGCAAAATGGAACGAGCTGTCCAAGAGCTACAAAACCATCGTCCAGAGCGCCGCGGCTCGCACCAATTATTGGATGGTCAGCGCTTATGATGCCCGCAATCCGCCGGCTTTAAAGCGGCTGCTGGGCAGCGGCACCCAGCTCAAAGGCTTCAACGAGGAGACCATGTCGGCCTGCTACAAGGCAGCCATGGAGCTTTATGCCGAAACGGACGCCCGCAATGCCAATTTCAAGAAGGTGCGAGAGAGTTATTCGGCGTTCCAGAAGGACCAGTACCTCTGGTGGCAGGTCACGGAACTGCCGTTCGACGCGTTCATGGCGTCGACCCTCAA
>JBKJYG010000191.1:0-8038 GCA_046715905.1 Hyphomicrobiaceae bacterium
CAAGGGAGACGGAGCCGATTCGCCCGCATCCCCGCGACGTCCGTCGAGATGTTTTAGCTTGGTCAAAGTGGGGCAAGGGCGATGAGAGGATTAGTACAGATGCAGCATTCTCTTGGTATGTCACCCACAGATTCACCCAACCGCTCTGTTCACGCCGTCGTGCGGCTCCAAAAGCAACTGCGAATCGGTCATGGTCAGCACTTAGCGTCCTGCCTGCGGTTTCTCACGGAGAGGCAATGAAATCGCGTGAACGATATACGCTCACGGCGTTTGGCTTCGCGGCCGCCAGGGCTGCCGCCGCGGCCATGCTCGCGCTCGTTCACCTCGGCCTTAACCCTAGTCCGCCAACGGCAGAGCCCCTGTACGCGCAAGCCAACATAAGCATTGCGGCACGGGGCTCCACACCGGTGCAGGCCGGACCGACCGATCGTTTTGCCTACGTTTCGTTCCAGGTCGTGCCGCTGCTGTTGCCTCCACCTGCCGATCAGTTACCGCGTGCAACAAAATTGGAGCCCGAAGATCCCCAATCGTGGTTTGCTGAAACACGGCAAGAAACGACACCGCACTCAGACGTGCGGCCCTCCGGTCCAGCCCGTCAAAGTCTGCCATGGCAAACGACGACACCTGTAATGGCCCCGCCGGTCTACACGCTCAAGGAACGACTGACAGGAATTTCGCCGGCGGCCAACAAACGCCTTGCTGAAAAATTCCAAACCGCGAACGCCGTCTGGCCACCCACCGAGATCACGCTGATCGCCATCAAGGACGAAAAGACACTTGAACTTTTTGCACGAACAAACGGAGGGGCGTGGAAATTGATCCACCGCTATCGGGTGTTGGCTGCGAGCGGTAAAGCCGGCCCTAAGCTGCGCCAAGGTGACCAACAAGTACCAGAGGGCGTGTACGGGATTTCATTCTTGAATCCCAACAGCCGCTATCACGTCTCGTTACGCGTCAATTATCCGAACGCCTTCGATCGTCAGATGGCGGTAAAAGATGGCCGTCATGACCTTGGCGGGGATATCATGATTCACGGTAAGAACGTGTCCGTCGGCTGCCTGGCCGTCGGCGACCTTGTTGCCGAAGAACTGTTCGTCCTCGCAGCGAACGTTGGTTTGCCGAACGTCAAGTTGATCATTGCTCCGACCGATTTCAGGCGGGATGGGTTCCCGACGGCCGAGCCGGGCCAACGCCCTTGGCTGCCCGAACTCTACACCGAGGTTGAAAGTGCCATGTCGGAATTCAAGCCGCCACCCAGTACTGGTCTATTGTCGTTCTTCTGGAACTGAGGCGCCTGATGAGTGGCGGCCAGATTTGTTGCCTCGCCAGTCTTTTCGCCGCCAATCTGAAGAATCGAATGGCTCAGAAATGTTGACATTGAGGCACCTGTTTGTATCACCCTACGGCTGCTACCCGAAAAAAATGAGGGTAGTATTGAGGGTATCAAGGTGTGACCTGACCGAATTGGTCTAATATTATCAGTTACAACAATGAGTTATACAATAAATGCTCCTGCTGATCGATAACTACGATAGCTTTACTTACAACCTCGTCCACTACCTGGGCGAGCTTGGGGCCGAGACGGAGGTGGTGCGCAACGACCAGATCACGGTCGACGAGGCACTGGCGCGCCGGCCGCAGGCCATCGTCCTCTCCCCCGGACCTTGCACGCCCAACGAGGCGGGCATTTGCCTCGACCTGATTGCCAAGGCCGGACCCTCGGTGCCGGTGCTGGGCGTGTGCCTGGGCCATCAGGCCATCGGCCAGGCGTTTGGCGGCAAGGTGATCCGAGCGCCGGCGCCGATGCATGGCAAGCTGTCGACGATCAGCACCCAGGGTAAAGGCCTGTTCGCGAACATCGAGCGGCGCTTCGAGGTCACCCGGTATCATTCGCTGACCATCGAGCGTGGGAGCCTGCCGGATTGCCTCGAAATCACGGCGGAGACCGACGATGGCATCATCATGGGCGTGCAGCATAAGTCTCGTCCCGTACACGGCGTGCAGTTCCACCCCGAGAGCATCGCGTCCGAGCACGGGCACGACATCCTGGCGAATTTCCTGACCCTCGCGGGACTGTCGCCCAAGCGGCGCAACGCCCAGGTGGAACGGGTGATCTGAAATCCGTTCGCGGGCTGTCTGATCGTAGAGCATTGCTGGCAGCCGCACTTGGCCGTATCTGTTGCGCGGTCCCTGCCGCTGCGCCAACCCACCTAGTGACATCCATGCCGACGCACACCCTCAAAGAGCTCATCCAGAAAGTCTCGACCGGCGCCACGCTCACGCAAAGCGAGATCCGCACGGCGCTCGAAATCATGACCGAGGGCCACGCGACGCAGGCGCAGATGGGCGCGTTCCTCATGGCGCTGCGCGTGCGCGGCGAGACCGTCGACGAAATCACGGGCGCGGCTGAGATGCTGCGCTCACGCATGCTGCGCGTTGCGGCACCTCAGGGAGCCGTGGATATCGTGGGCACGGGCGGGGACGGCCACGGCACGTTCAACGTTTCCACGTGCGCCAGCCTCATTGCGGCGGGCGCCGGTCTCAAGATTGCCAAGCACGGCAACCGCTCGGTTTCTTCGATCTCCGGCGCCTCCGACGTGCTGGCGGCGCTCGGTGTGAAGCTCGACATTTCGCCCCAACGCGTCGCCGACGCGGTGATGGAAGCCGGCGTGGGCTTCATGTGGGCGCCGCTGCATCATCCGGCCATGAAACATTGGGCGCCGGTCCGGGCCGAGCTTGGCATTCGCACCATCTTCAACTTGCTCGGCCCGATTTGCAATCCCGCCGGTGTGCGGCGGCAGGTCTTCGGCGTGTTCTCACGGCAATGGCTCGAGCCGGTGGCCCAAGTCTTGTCCAATCTCGGCGCCGATCACGTTTGGGTGGTGCACGGGCACGATGGTCTCGACGAACTGACGACGACGGGTGCCACCGACATCGCCGAACTGAAGGACGGCCAGATCCGCGTATTCGAGGTGACGCCGGCCGATGCGGGCTTGGCACCCGCCAAACTGTCGGATTTGCGGGGCGGCGATGCGCCAAACAATGCGGCAGCCATTCGCCGGGTGTTGGCGGGTGAGCCAGGACCGTTCCGCGACATTGCGGTCCTCAATGCGGCGGCGGCGCTGATTGTCGGCGATCGGGCGCAGACCTTGACCGAAGGCGTTGAGCTCGCGGCTGAGGCTATCAAGACCGGCGCTGCCAGGGCCGCACTGGAACGGCTGGTGCGTGTCAGCAATCGCTGAGGTCGTCATCTCCCGCCGGTGGGTCGACGGCGGGCTCGGCCGCCCTCGAACTCGCCCTCGGCCTCGACGCCGCCGGACGCGCCGCCGGGACCGCAGCAGTGTCGGCAACCTCAGTCTCGGAAAAACCCGCATCGACGTGCGGATCCGTGAACTCAAGCCGCCGCACCTGACAAGCCCAGCACATCTTGATCTCTCAGGAAAACAGCCGTGAGGAGGCAATCCGCGCTCCGTCACGCATGGCCCTGAGCTTGGCCCAGACGACGTCTTCCGCGACCCGCCCCATCCCCGCCGACGTATCGAACCCGCAGTCCGTTCCCGCGATCACACGCTCCGGACGGCCGATGATGCGTGCCACCCGCTCGATCCTGTCCGCCACGGTCTCGGGATGCTCGACGAAATTGGTCAGCGTATCGATAACGCCGGCGACCAGAGTCTGCTCGGGACGAAGCGGAAGCGTTTCAAACACCTTCACCTCGTGCGCATGGCGGGCGTTGGCGAAGGGGAGAAAAAACCCACCGACGTTGGCTTTCGTCAGGATGGGCAGGATGTCGGCAAGCGGCACATCCTTGTCATGGGGACCTTCGTAATTGCCCCATCACACGTGCAGCCGCACCCGCTCGCGCGGCACGTTTACGATGTCCTTGTTGATCGTCGAAATCACGAGGTCGACAAAGGCTTGGAAATCGGACAACGGTCGATGCTGATAGGACCCGTGCCGCTCCAAGGCCAGATCCGGCGCGTCGATTTGAAGGAGAAACCCTGCCTCAATGATCGCCTCGTATTCGATCTTGAGAGCCGCGCCGATCGCCTCGATGTAAGCGGCCTGCGAGGGATAGTGCTCGTTGCGCACGATCGCCGCCAGAATGCCCGGTGATGGGGCCGTGAAGAACGGCGCGGTAAAACGGCCCTTGGCATCCGCCAACGCGGCCTGGAAACTGCTGATCTCAGCATCGAGCTCGGCGTGACCGATGTAGGCGATCGGCCCAATGCATTTGGGTAGCTGATCGCGATTGCTGACGGCGACCTTGCCCGCCAATTGCTTCTGCTGATGCTCCTTGTATTTCGGATAAGCCTCGACATCGGCCCAAGGCAGCCGGGAGCCCACGCCGCCCAATCCCGACAGCCGGTGGCGCAGATAGAGCACGAACGAGTCCCGCTGCTGCTCGCCGTTGTTGATGATGTCGATGCCGGCCTCGATCTGCTGGGCAACGGACCAGGGTACGGCGGCCGCACCCGCCCGCGCCAGCTCAGCGGCGTCAACGGGTTCCCCGTGTGACCGGCGCGCGTAGAGCGCGGTCAAGGCGGAAGGACGCGGCAGACTGCCGGCGTGCGACGTCAGAATGCGGGAGAGGCTTGCAGCCATCGATGAACCCTCTGCTGGGGTGCTGCCGGTCTACTCGGCTGCCGCGACCTTGATATCTGGGGCGACGTTCTCCAGCGTCTTGCCGAAGCGGTCTTTGTAGGGGGTCGTGTCGACCTCTTCGAGCTCGATCTCACGCGCCAGCACACGCCGCTTCCAGTCGAGGTTCTGCGCTTCCATGGCTTGAAATTCGGGCATCACCTCTTTGGCGAAGAGTTCCAAGCCCTCGCAGATATGCTCATGGGTGTTCTTGCCGGCCTGGTTGAGCAGAATAATTTGATCGACGTGGCTGGTCGCGAACTTACGCAGCTTGCGGCGGATGGTATCCGGCGATCCAACGAGCCCGCCCCTCAGGGCTTTATCGACGAGGTCCGGGTTGGCGTTCTTCCAGGCGGTGAATTCTTTCCACAGATCGACGGTGCCCGCGCGCGGGCGCTCCCGGGTCGCGCTCTGGCCGTAGAAGCGGAGCGCAAACTGGAAAAATGTGAGACCCTCGGCGCGGCGCCTCGCTTCCTCATCCGTCCTGGCGCACATGAAGTAGCTGACCAGCGCGATGTTGGGATTGATCGGATAGTCGCACAGCTTCTCGAGGCGCTTGGTGATGGCGTTGTAATAGGCGCTGACCCAGGCTTGAGCCGCGTCCGCGCTGACGAACTGGAAGCCCAACGCGCCCATGCCCCGGCGGCCCGCATATTCGATGGTGTCGAGCTGCGAGCACGCAACCCAAAGCGGGGGATGCGGCTTCTGCAGGGGCTTTGGCACCACGTTGCGGTAAGGCAGCTTGAAGTACGGGCCATCGTATTCGCAGGCCCCATCCTTGAACATGGGGATGAGGCAACGGACGGCGTCTTCCCAAACGGCGCGCTTCTGCTCGAAATCAACGCCGAACGGCTCCAATTCGGTCGATGACGCGCTCTCGCCCATGCCGAACTCGACGCGGCCGCGGCTCATGAGATCGAGCGTCGCGACCTGCGCGGCAATCCGGGCCGGCTGGCCGGTGGTCAACTGCAGGATCCCATGCGCGAGCCGGATGTTTTTGGTGCGCTGGCTGGCGGCGCCCAGAAAGACGCCCGGGGCTGAGGAATGGGAATACTCCTCAAGGAAATGATGCTCGACCTCCCAGGCGAAATCGTAGCCCAGACGGTCGGCGAGCTCGACTTGATCGAGGGCATCCTGCAGAAGTTTGAACTCGCTGTGGGCTTCCCAGGGGCGAGGGATCTGCAGCTCGTAGAAGATTCCAAATTTCATCTCAGACCGTCTCCGCGGCGCGTCGAAAACTCGATACGTGTCCGGACACGATAGCGCAAGCGATGCCCACGTGCGACATCTTGTTGGGACCGTTCCCGGACCCCGATCGCGATCGCCCCCCACAGAGGCATGGCAGATGAAAATCACCGATCTCACCGTTACGCTGTTTGGCTGGGACAATATTCCGGCCACGCAATACGGCCGCCACAGCGGGCGCTTCAGCGGCACCAGCGATCTTGGGCTCGTCACGATCCGCACCGATGCCGGGCTCGAGGGGCACGCTTTTCTTGGTTCGTCGAGCCGCCCTGCCAGCGGTGATGCCGCTCTCATCATCAAGGCGCTGAAACCGATGCTCGTGGGTGAAGATCCGCTCGACCGCGAGAGGCACTTCCAGCGCATGTGGAGCCGCACACGCATGAACAATCAATTGCGCGTGCTTGGCGCGGTCGATGTGGCGCTCTGGGATCTCGCCGGCAAAATTGCCAACCTGCCGGTGCACAAGCTGATGGGGAGCTTCCGCGACAGCGTGCCAGCCTACGCAAGCTCCGCGGTGCTGGGTTCGCCTGAAGCCTATGCCGAGGAGGCACAGGCGTTCAAGGCTCGGGGCTGGGGGGCCTACAAAATCCATCCCCCGACGGAGTGGCAGACCGACATCCGCGTCTGCGAGGCGGCGCGCCATGCGGTCGGCGACAGCTATCGGCTGATGCTCGATTCCACTTGGTCCTATTCCTACGTCGAAGCCTTGCGCGTCGGCCAAGCTGTCGAGCGGCTCGGGTTCTATTGGTACGAGGATCCGCTGGTCGAGGACGATCTGACCAACTACGTCAAGCTTCGACAGAAGCTATCGATCCCAATTCTGGCGACCGAGTACGCGGCGGGCGGGCACACCGCGTACGCGCCCTGGCTGATGGCGCAGGCGACCGACTACCTGCGCGGTGATGTGGCGGTGAAGGGTGGCCTGACCGCATGCCTCAAGACGGCGCATCTGGCTGAGGCGTTCCACATGAATTATGAGGTGCATCATGGCGGCAATTCGCTGAACAATGTCGCCAATCTCCACCTGATCCTGGCGGTAAAGAACTGCGAATATTTCGAAGTTCTGCTGCCCGATGGCGCCCAGAAATACGGTCTCGTGGAGGACATCCAGGTCGACGCGGCCGGCCTTGTGCACGCACCGGACAAACCGGGACTTGGCGCCGAGATCGACTTTGATCTCATACGCCGCAAGCAGATCGCCGTGCTGAGCTGATGGCGCTGATCACACGGCCTGGGCATAAGGCGAGCGCACACGCCATTCCGAGGCACGGGAGCGCCGCCGCAACAAGAACAGCACGATCGTGACGTTCAAGGCGTTCCAGGCGATGCCGTTCAGGAACGCCGCCTGATAGCTGCCCGTCCAATCGAACACCGCGCCCGAGAGCCAGCCGCCCAGCGCCATGCCCACCATCGTCGCCGTAAGCACGATGCCGACCCGTTGACCGGCCTCGTTGGCGGGAAAGTTCTCGCGCACGATGATGGCGTAACTGGGCACGATGCCGCCCTGAAACAGGCCGAAGAGAGCCGAGACGATATAGAGGGGTGTCAATCCATCCGAGAGCAGGTAGAGGCCGAGCGCCACGGCCTGCAGTAGCGAACCGATCAGCAGCGTACCCAGGCCACCGATGCGATCGACCAGCAGACCCGAGCCGATGCGGCTGATGATGCCAAAGCCCATCATCAGGGACAGCATTTCCGCTCCGGGCGCCGCGCCATACCCCAGATCGATGCAGTAGGCGACGATGTGCACCTGCGGCATCGACATGGCGACACAGCAAGCAATGCCGGCCACAATCAGCAGCCCCTGGAGGACGAAAGGCGACAGCTGGACGGGCCGCGCCCCACTCGCGACAGTGACAGGGGTAGTTCCGAGATCGAGGCTGGCTTTCGGTGGCAGCCGCCGTGTCATCAGCGCCAAGGGAATCAATAGCGCGAGGCAGCCCACGCCAATCCAGATATGGGCTTGCCGCCATCCGTAGGTTGCAACGGCATGTTGCACCAGGGGTGGCCAGATCGTGCCGGCCAGATAATTGCCACTAGCGCAAATCGCAACCGCGATTCCCCGTCGCCGCATGAACCAGTGCGAAATATCGGCCATCATCGGGCCAAACGTGACGGAGCTGCCCAGAAGCGCCACTAGAACACCTTGCGC
>JBKJYG010000192.1:0-9255 GCA_046715905.1 Hyphomicrobiaceae bacterium
TGCCAATTCCATCAATGTGCGCAAAGTGCTCTGGATGTGCGCCGAACTGGGGCTGCCCTTCGAGCGCGAGGATTGGGGGCGGGGCTTCCGATCCACGAGCGAGCCCGACTTCAAGCGTCTCTCCCAGTTCGGCGTCGTCCCGGTTGTCGATGACGCCGGTTTCGTGCTGCGCGAGTCGCACACGATCGTGCGATACTTGGCCAGCCAACACAGGCGCGCGGATCTTTATCCGACCGATCTCAAGCAGCGCGCCTTGGTGGAAAGCTTCATGGATTGGGCTCAGACCGACGTCTACCTGGGCCTGCGGCCCGTGTTCCTCGGTTTGCACGTCAAGTTGGCGCCGTTCAAGGATGAGCCCGAGTCGATCGCCGCCGGCATCCGGGATTGGACGCGGCAGATGCAGATTTTCGACCATCATCTTGCCTCGACTGGCCCGTACGTCACGGGGGTTGCGTTCACGATTGGCGATATTCCGGCCGGATTGATCGTCAACCGCTGGTTCGGGATCGCCTTCGATAAGCCACGGCTCAGCCATGTTGAGGCCTATTATGATCGCTTGGCCGAGCGCGCCGCCTATCGTCTGCACGGTCGCAACGGCACCCCATGATCCGGAAATGGCCGCATTCGCGCGCGATAGCCGTGACATGGGGAGAGGATCCAGCACGCTGGTGACGTTTGGCTTGGCCGTTGGAGCGGGCGCTCTCCTCGGCAGCGCCTTGGTATCGGTGGTGTCGGCGCAGGAGTACTGCGTCGCGTGCAGCGAACCAGCCGCCGTCTACCGTTGCGTCATCGACGGCGTGAATCCGGGCCTGGGTCAGCCGTTGACGATGGTGTGCCTCACGCGAATGGCGGCGGAGGGAGGTCATGCCTCCTGCGCGGTGCGCACCGGAACCGTGTTCGAGTGCGCGGGACCCATCCGTCGCGTGCGGGCTGCCGCGGTGGACCCGCAGCCAGCGGGCAGCACGGCCCAGTCCGGACGTGCCCAGCCACAGAACTCCCGGGCTGCCGATGGCGCGGCCGGGCCGCCGCCGACGGAGCCAGGTGCGCCCAAGACCGTCGAGGAAATGGCGCAGCGCATGGCCAAGTCAGCACCCGACGACGTGTCGAAGGCCGGCAACGCCATCAGCAACGCCGCAAAAAGCTCGTGGCGCTGTCTCAGCTCATTCTTCAAGGCCTGCTGATCAGAGATCGTGCAGCGCTCGATGAGGGCCGCTGAGCTTCAGCCATTTGCACGCAGCCCGCTGTGTGATCTCGATCTCGGCTTCGACAACTCAGCGCAGCTCAGCGACAACTCCGTGGCGATCGCCGCGCGCGCGGTTGCAGCGCTCCGCCCGGTAGGATCGGGGCGGCGGGGTGCGGCAATTGTGTTGCGAGTGGCGCCGTTTGAAGTTGTCGCCGCGGCAAAAATTGAGTAAAGATAGTGACAGAAGAGTCTCCGGGGGACGTGGGCTCTTACCAGACAACGCACCGAGCTGCAGTTGTCGAAAATACGGGGGAATGCAACGTGATCTCGCGCGCGACCGTCGTAGGTTTAATGGCCTGCTCTTTGGGCGCTTGCGCCAATGAGCTGACGCCGTCTGCCAGCTTCGGGCCTACCGGCTCGATCTCTACGGCAGCCTTTGCTGGTCCGGTTCACGCCGAAGCCGGTGTGCCGCAACAGATGCCGAAGAAGACCCTGTCAGACCGCATTCTGACGGCCATTGCCCTCGAGCGGGTGACAGGGCTGAAACCAGATCCCTCGCGCTTCGTGCCCAACGGCATCTGAGGGTCTTCGCCCGCCTCTGCCGGACGCCGGGTTTCGCGTGCGTCAGCCCCGAGCGCGCTGACCAAACAGGATCTTCTGCGCGTCCTTGTCGGTGCCAAGGTTCCAGTTCTGGCGCAAGTCCTCGCCGACCTTTACACCTCTTGCCACCGGCGGGCGTGCGCGCAAACGCTGGAACCAACGCTCGAGGTGGGGGAACTCCGTCAATTCCTGCCCCTGGTTTTTGTACGGCCGCACCCAGGGATAGATCGCCATGTCGGCGATGGAATAGTCGCCCGCGACGAAATCCCGCTGAGCCAGGCGCGTGTTCAAAACGCCGTAGAGCCGATGCACTTCATTCGTGTAGCGGTCGATGCCATAGGCAATCTTCTCCGGCGCGTAGTTGCGAAAGTGATGGGCCTGCCCAGCCATCGGGCCAAGGCCCGCCATCTGCCAGAATAGCCACTCATCCACCTCCACGCGCGCCCGTTCGCCGGCGGGATAGAACGCGCTGGTCTTGCGGCCGAGGTACTGCAGGATGGCGCCGGATTCGAACACGGAGATCTGCTTCCCGTCCGGTCCCTGCGGATCGACGATCGCGGGCATGCGGTTGTTGGGCGAGATGGCCAGGAACTCGGGCTTGAATTGTTCGCCGGTGCCGATGTTGACCGGCTCGATGGCGTAGGGCAGACCGCATTCCTCGAGCATGATCGTGATCTTGTGGCCGTTGGGCGTCGGCCAGTAATAAACCACGATCGGGGGGTGGGTCATGTGAGTGCCCTTTCTGTTGGAGAGTTGCCTCGATCATCGCCGTGCTGGCGAAGGCGGTGATCGCAAGGCTGTCCCGGCGCGCGCCGGGAGACGAGATCGCTCGACTTAATAGAACAGGCTCGAGACGCTTTCCTCGCGGGCCGTGCGCACGATGGCCTCGGCCATCAGGGGCGCGACGGAAAGTACGCGAATGTTCTTGGCGTCTTTGACAGCCTCGGTTGGATTGATGGAATCGGTCAGCACCAGCGTCTTCAGGTGCGAGTTGGTGATTTTGGCGACGGCGCCGCCCGACAGCACACCATGCGTGATGTAGGCCATCACCTCGGTTGCGCCGCTGGCCAACAACGCATTGGCCGCGTTCACCAGTGTGCCACCGCTGTCGACGATGTCGTCGATCAGAATGCAGCGCATGCCTTCGACCTCGCCGATCACGTGCATGATTTCCGCGACGCCAGCCTTCTCGCGGCGCTTGTCGCAAATGGCGATGGGAACGCTGATGCGCTTGGCCAGAGCGCGGGCGCGCACGACGCCGCCCACGTCCGGTGACACCACAACGAGGTTCGACAGCTCGAAGCGCTCTTGGATGTCGCGTGCAAAGGTCGGGGCCGCGAACAGGTTGTCGGTCGGAATGTCGAAGAAACCCTGGATCTGGCCCGCATGCAGGTCGAGTGTCATGACGCGGTCTACGCCGGCGCGCTCGATGAGGTTGGCGACCAGCTTGGCGGTGATGGGCGTTCGCGGCCCGGGCTTGCGGTCTTGCCGCGCATAACCAAAGTAGGGCATCACGGCGGTGATGCGTCGCGCCGAGGCTCGCTTCAACGCGTCGACGAGGATCAGCAATTCCATCAGGTTGTCGTTGGCCGGAAACGAGGTCGATTGCAGCACGTACACGTCCTCGCCACGGACGTTCTCGTGGATTTCAACGAACACTTCCATGTCCGCGAATCGCCTGACAACGCTTCGGGTGGCCGAGAGCTGCATTTGACTGCAGATTGCGTCGGCGAGAACCCGATTGCTGTTGCCAGCGACCAGCTTGATCGCTGGCGCGCCTCGGCCGTGATGATTGCGAGAATCAAAAGGCATGGCGCGAGTATCCCGCTGCTTCCGACGGCGGGGTCATAGCAAGCGGGCCCCCATCTGTAAACGGTCGGCGGGCAAGCTTTGGTAAGACCTAGGTTAATCGAGTGTCACTGAAGTGACAGCCGGACCGCGACTGCGATCCGACTCGACAGGCCGTCGGAGGCTCAGTTGATCGATTTAGGCTGAGGCAGGAGCTTGATGATCCCCTGGGCTGCCGCCGCGGCCGCCGCATCGGCCGTCTTGCCCCAAGACGCATCCAGCGAGCCCGGTGGGATCTCGTTCTTCTGTGAAACGGTTCCCAGGGATTTGCCCTGCGGATCCTTGACCCGCCAATCGATTTGGATCGCCTGCTTGCCGTCTTTTGGCGCGGCCATGCTGACCTTGCCTTCGATCTTGTAGGCCGCGTCGGCGCCCTTGTCTCCCGCGGTCTTCTCTCCAACGTTGACGCCCTGGCGACTTAGTTCGCGCTGCAGCGCGTCGGCCAGTGCACCGTTGCCGTCGCCCGGTGCTCCGGCGACGGTGGGAATGATGGCTATGATGTCATCGCTCCGGGGCAGGGCGGCTGTGGTTGTCGCTGTGCTGGCAATGGCAGTGGAGCCTGTCGCTGAGCCCGCAATCGTCGACGCGCCAGCCCCGGCGGGTGCCGGCGATTGCGATCCTTGAGCCGAGGCCATTGCGACCGGAGACTGATTGGGTGCCCACGATCCGAGAGCGGCTGCGGTTTTGTCAGCGATGGTTTGGGTTACTGCCGCCGTCACCGGCGTCCAGCTATCCTTGGCGTTGGGTGTCCCGGCCACGACTTCCTCGCCCGTGATGCGATTGACGCGTTTGCCGCTTTGATCGGAAACATCCCAGATATAGGACACCTTCGTGCCAGCTTTGTCCCGCGACGCGACGATATAGCCGCGCAGCGTGTAATCCGCCTTGGCATCGCGATCATCGAGGAAGGCCAGCTTCTGCTTTTCCCCGGCCAGTCGCATCTGCTGGACCAGTTGCTTGGCCAGCGGGTCGGGCGCCCCGATGATGGGAGCCAGTGCAAACCGCGCCACAATCTGCGGCTCCAGGGCCGGTGCTGGCGAAGCCGCAATCTCGGCTGTTTTAGGAGCGCTGGACCCGAATAGAGAGGCTCCTGTCTCACAGCCGCCCAGACCAGCGCTCAGCACGCCGATCACTCCTATGCAGGCAAACCACGGTAGCCGATGTTTCGCCGATGCAGCGTCGAAGTCCGTCACGCTGACGTCCCCCTCTTTTCTGTTCCGCTGATGACCGGCAGCCGTCTTACTGACTTTGCGGCTTAAGGAATCTCGATCCGGTACCCTGGAGAATCCCATATCGACACCAATGTGGACCGTCCAGCCCCCAATCCCCCGCTTTTCAACCTAAACCTCAGTCATTGCGGGAGGGTCGACTGATTTCTGTGCAAAAACTACAGCAAAACGATGGCGGAGATCTGCCGTCCGTAATCGGGCTCGCTTCGATGAACCGAGCGGCGGAAGCTGAACAGCTCACGCTCATGCGCGTAGGTGCAGCGCGAACAGGTCTCGACTTCGGCCAGGCCGGCGGCGGCCAGCCGGGCCAGGACAAAACCCGGCAAGTCGAAATGCGGTCGCTGCCCACCGGGCGGCCAGTGAAAAAATCGCTGGTTGTTGGGGTCGGCGGCGAGAAACGTCGCTTCGAACTCCGGGCCGACCTCGTAGGCGTCGCGGCCGATGCAAGGACCCAATGCCGCACGGATGTTCCGGGCCTTTGCGCCACGGCGGGTCATGGAGGCAATCGTGGCTTCGATGATGCCGCCCAACGCTCCTTTCCAGCCGGCGTGGGCCGCCGCCACGATGCGCGCCTTCGGGTCCGCAAAGAGGAGGGGCGCACAATCCGCGGCCAGCGCCGCCACCGCCAGGCCCGGTGTTGCCGTGACCAGCGCATCGGCTTTGGGCAGCGGCTGTCCAGGTCCGATCGACCAAGGTTCGGAGACGGCCAGGGCGTCGGCGCTGTGCACTTGATGGAGTGTCAGCAAGCGTTCGCGCGTCGTCCCCAGGTGGGCAGCCACGCGCGCGCGGTTTTCCTGCACGCGGCCGCGCTCATCGCGAGAGCCGATGCCGCAATTGAGTGAGGCGTAGATGCCCTCTGACGTGCCCCCGGACCGGGTGAAGAAGCCGTGGTTGAGGCCTGGGATGTCCGCCAGGCAGCGTGCGGTGAAGGGCTCGATCATGGTAGGCTCGGGCCCGGGTCGGGTGGCGCGGGGACCGGGTGCCTGGGAGCAAAGCCGGGTGTTTGCGGCAGCGCCGGCGATCGGATCGCGATGGCCTTGAACCGTCCGCCCATACCAAGCGGCGCCATCAGGCGCGCGACGCCCGACTCGATTGCGTTGGCGGCATCGGGATTGTCCGCCATCAACCTTGCGGCGCGCTCGATGATGCCGAGCTCGCCCAGGAATTCGGCCTGCGTCACCGGGCCATCGACGACCAGCGAGGCGGTTCCGTTGCGGCCCGGGATCTCCTTGGCGAAAGTGGCAAAGTCCACCTGCACGCAAAGGTCAGCCTCGCCCGGCGAGGCAAGGGGGTGTTCGAACCGGTGGCCGCGCACGGCCTGCAGCGTGTCGCCGAGCGTCACGGAGGGATGTCCGTAATCGATGAACAGGGCAGCTAGCGGCGCGGCGGCGGCAAGGCGCACCAGCGCCGCGATCAGAGCGCTGGAGTCTTGATGTTCGGCGATGTCGCCGGGCGCCATGCTGGGATGAACACACTGCAGCCGCTCGACGTCGGCCGGGGTCAGATCATCGAGTTCCGTGAGCACGAGGCTCCCGCTGCCATCAAGGCCCACGGCCCGTCGCCGGTGTCCGTTGTCCGTCATGATGATCTGTTCGACGATCCGCGTATCAAGGAACTCGTTGGCGATGAGGATGGTGGGGACGCCGGCCTCCACCTGATCGAGGCTGGTGAACCACTGTGCCGAAGCCGCCACATCGGCCAGCGTCGTTCTTTGCTGCTCGACCAGGACCTCGCTGCTTTCCACCAGCGTCACCCGCAGCGCCTCGGCAAAGGCTTGGACGGTGCCCGCTGCACGCAGGGCGTCCAGCAACAACGTGCCGCGCCCCGGACCGATCTCGATCAGACGGACGCGGCCGGGCGCCCCCATCTGCTGCCAGACAACCACGGACCAGAGCCCGATCAATTCGCCGAAGATCTGCGATATCTCGGGGGCGGTGATGAAATCGCCGTCCTGGCCGATGGCTGAGCGGACGCGGTAATACCCGTGCTCGGGGTCGTAGAGACACGAGCGCATGTAGTCGGCGACGGAGATCGGCCCGCTGGCCCGTATGCGGGCCTGCAAGGCTTTGCCGAGTGGCGTCTCGCGACGCTCCTTGGGATCGTTCAGACTCATGCCAGCACCGGGCCCTGGCGGACCCGCCACAGGCCGATCAGTCCGCCGATCACCATCGGGATCGAGTACACCATCCCCATCGTGACCGGCGCGTCACCCAGCAGCGACCAGTACTCTCGACTTTGAAGAACTCGCAAAAAATCCGGAAGGCCCCGTAACCGATGAGGAATGCCACACTGATCGTTCCGGGGGTTTGCAAGGCATGTCGACGGTAGATGAGCCAGCGCAGGATCAGGAACAGCGCCAAGCCCTCGAGCATCGCTTCGTAGATCTGGCTGGGATGACGCGGGGCTGGTCCGGCACCGGGGATCACCATGGCCCATGGCACGTCGCTCACCCGGCCAATCACCTCGGCGTTGACGAAATTGGCCAGGCGTCCGAAAAGCAGTCCGATCGGTACCGCCGCGGAAACGATATCCATGACGCTCAGCGCCGAGATGCCGCGCCATCGTGCGAACAGCCACATCGCGCCAATGGTGCCCAGCATGCCGCCGTGGAAGGCCATGCCGCGGCTCCAGATCTTCTGAATCTCAAGCGGGTGCTGCTGATAGAAACTGGGCTCGTAGAGGAACACATGGCCGAGCCGGCCGCCGATGACCACCCCGAGCGCCACCCAGATGAAGAGATCGTCGGCGCTATCGGGAGCCAACGGCGGCTTGTCATCGGTCCAGAGCTGGCGCTGCGACAGCAGCCGCTTCACATAGAGCCAGCCGAGCAGCAGGCCGCAGACGTAAGCCAACCCATACCATTTGATGGCGACCGGGCCGAGCCGCAACGCCACCGGGTCGATGGCGGGATAGGGGATCGCCAGAAAGCTCATGGGTCCTCGCGTGTCCTGCGCAGCGGACAGGCAGCTCGACTGCTGCGTCGGCCGCAATCGATGAGGCTGTGTGCCACACGCAAGGCACTGTCAAGCGCATCGGCAGCGGCAAGCCTGCTGCATCAGGCTTCCTGCCGCCGAGGCTCCGGATCGCCAAGGTCGGCCGGCTGCGCAACACGCTTGCAGGCGCGCCCGCGAAAATTCATAGTCGCGGCACTTTGTTCAAAAGCGGCTCTTGACCCTTGCTTGACCAGCGTCTTCGCTGCACGGACATAGGCCCATGACCCAGACCAACAATCGCCTGCTCGATGAGCTTGCCAAGCTGATGACGGACGCGGCGGGTGCTGCGCAGGGCGTCAAGAACGAATTCGATACCCTGGTCCGCTCGCAAGCAGACCGGTTCGTTCGCGACATGAACCTTGTGGCCCGGGAGGACTTCGAGGTCGTCAAGGAGATGGTGCAGAAGGCGCGCGAGGAGAACGAAACTCTCGCCGCCCGTGTCGCCGCGCTCGAGGCCGAGATCGCGTTGCTGCGGACTGCGGGCTCGCGCTAGCTCAAGACTCGAGCTGTACGGCGGAGCCTGCTGCCTTCGCCCAGCCTTCAGCACTCTTGCGGTTATCCCCCGGTTGTCGTGATCTCGTCCACAGGTTCCGCAAAGCTCACCCGAAGCGAGGCTGAATTTGCTACGCTTGCCCGACGACGGTCACTTTGATCGTGGACAAGGACATCCTCATCTTGCGACTCGTAACCCCTCTCGATTACCTCGGACCTGCGGCTGCGCTTGAAGCAGTATCGGCTGAGGATGAAGGATCACAGATGGCAACCGCTGATACCGGATATGATCGCGTCAAGAATCCCGTCGACCTCGTCGAGCAAGTGGCGGTCAGCCACAACTGGGCCACCGATCGAACCAACGATGACGAGCTGACGCTGTCGGTCGCCGGCAGTTGGGCCGATTATCATGTGTCGCTGAACTGGCGCGAGGATCTCGAAAGTTTACACATCGCTTGCGCCTTCGACCTCAAGGTGCCGGACAATCGCCTAGGCGAGGTCTACCGCCTGGTGGCGCTGATCAACGAGCAGATGTGGCTCGGGCATTTCGACCTGTGGACGCACGAGGGCCTGGTGATGTTCCGCCAGGGCCTGATGCTCAACGGCGCGGTGGCCACGCCCTCGCAATGCGAGGCGCTGCTGCGCGCCGCTCTCGAATCCACCGAGCGCTACTATCAAGCGTTCCAGTTCGTCGTCTGGGCTGGGAAGGACGCGCGCGAGTCGCTCTCCTCGATCATGTTCGAAACCGAAGGCCGGGCTTAGGCAGGAACGGCAGCTTTGAGAAAGCGGCTTATTGCTAAAGGAGCACTGCACCCAATGACAAGTGACCCGTCGCCTGGCTCGGAACCGTCAGTCGACCTGGTCCTGCGGGGCGTGCGGATCGCCACCGATGAACACGGCAATATATGCC
>JBKJYG010000193.1:0-3300 GCA_046715905.1 Hyphomicrobiaceae bacterium
CGCTCGACAAAGCGCGCCTGATCGCGGCCAACAGTCCAGCGGCCGTCCAGGCCGTCAAAACCCAGATCAGCACCACCATCGCCGAACACGCGCTGGCTCGGGAGCCGACGGAGCAGCGCCTGGGAGACCAGGTTCGCGCAAGTTCGGACTTCACCGAGGGCATCGCGGCCTTCCTCGGAAAGCGGCCCGCACGGTATGAATAAATCCTCGGCTCCCGATTTTGCATCGCTGCTGCGGCCCGGTGATGCGATCACATGGGGGACGGCGGTGGCGGAACCCTTGCATCTGCTGCGGCAGCTCGATGCCGATCTGGAGCGCGTGCCGCGAGGCAGGGTGCTCGTCAATCTGGGGCTGTCGGGTGTGCCCGATGCAGCGCGGCTCTCCCGTTACATGGACGTGAGCGTACTGGGCGGCGCCGGAACCAACCGGCAATTCCAGCCCTTGGGCCACCTCGACGTGCTCCCCGCACACTACTCGGCGCTTCCCGGTCTCGTCGCGCGCGGCGAGATCAAAGTTGATGTCGTGCTCGTTCAACTCGCAGCCGGCAGCAATGGCCCCAGTCTCGCGCTGATGATCGACCACGTAGCGGCCGCGGTGCCCTTGGCCCGGCTGGTTGTGGCAGAACTCAACGATCAGGCTCCGGCCACCTTTGGCGACACCGGCGTCAACCCCGGAGACATCGACCACCTCGTGCATGTCTCGCATCCGATCCCCTCGGTTCCATCGCGCGCTTCGGGCGAGATCGAGCGCGTGATCGGCGCCCACGTCGCGCGCTTGGTTCCAGACGGGGCTACGCTGCAGGTCGGTCTTGGCACACTTGTTGACGCGGTGCTCGAAAGCCTGGCTACCAAGAAGCATCTGGGCATCCACAGCGGCACCATCGGTGATCGCGTCGCCGATCTCATCGACGCCGGCGTGATCACTAACACGCGCAAGAGCATCGACCGGGGACTGACTGTCACGGCGGGGTTGCTCGGGACTGAGCGCCTGTACCGCTGGGCACACCTCAATGCCGATCTGCGCACGCGGTCCTCGCGCTATACCCATGACGTCTTCGTCTGCGGGGAACTTACCGGGCTGGTCGGCATCAACTCGGCCCTCGAAATCGATCTCACCGGCCAGATCAATGCCGAGATCGCGGGCGACGCCCACATCGGGCTGATCGGCGGGCATGCGGATTTCATGCGCGGCTGCCTGCGCTCCCGCGGCGGGCGTGGCATTGTCATCATGGAGGCCACCGCGCGGTCGGGCACGCTCTCGCGAATCGTGGCACGGCTGCCGTCGGGCGTCGTCACGACATCGCGGGCGGACGCGGACACCGTGGTGACGGAATACGGCATCGCCGAGCTGCGCGGGCGCACCGTGCGCGAGCGGGCACGGGCGCTGATTGCCATCGCCCATCCCCAATTCCGGCCGGCCCTCGAAGCCGAGGTCGACCGTCTCATCTAGCAACTCTCAGTCGATCTTGATCTTGGCGCGGTCGATCAATTCGGCAAACTTCTTGATTTCGGCCGCGATCAGCTGCCGGAACTCGGCCGGCGTGTTGAGGTCGAGCTCCAGCCCAACCTCGCGTGCGCGGCTGACGAAAATGTCGGTGCGCGCAGCCTTTGCGACCGCGGCGTAGATCTTGTCGATGACCTCATCGGGCACCTGCGCCGGTGCGACAAGCGCAAACCATTCGGTGAAATCAAAGCCGGGCACCGTGTCGGCCAGTGACGGCACGTCAGGTGCGCTCGGCGATCGCTTGGGCCCGGACACGGCCAGCGCGCGGATGCGCCCAGCCTGCATATGCGGCAGCATGCCGGCGATGTTGAGAATGCCGATATCGACCTGCCCGCTGACGAGGTCGTTGAGGGCGGGACCGGCACCCCGGTAGGGTACATGGCCAATGTTCATGCCGGTCGCGAGCTTCAGCGATTCAAAGCCCAGGTGCTGCGCCGTGCCGTTACCGGAGGTCGCATAATGCAGCTTGCCGGGTTGCGCCTTGGCGGCCGTGATGATGTCGGCCACGGTCTTGTAGGGCGTGAGGGGATGCACGCCCAGCATGTTGGGCGAGCGCACAAGGATGGTGATCGGCTTCACATCCTTGACAGCGTCATACGGCAGCGTTGGATAAAGCGCCGGATTGGACGCATGCGAGCTGATCACCATACCGATGGTGTGGCCATCGCCCGGCGAACGCACCAGCGCCTCGGTTCCCACCACGCCGCCGGCGCCCGATTTGTTCTCGATGACAACCGACTGCCCGATGATCTCCTGGAGCGGCTGCTGCAGATGTCGGACCGCGATGTCGGCTGCTCCACCGGGCGGCCAGGGCACGATGATGCGCAAGGGCTTGGTGGGCCAAGCAGCCTGCGCCACGGCTGCCACCGGGGTCAGCGCGAAAAGCAACATCGAAATAACAGCAAAGAGCCGATTGCGCTGCATGGCGTTGGCCTCCCTCGTTTCGTTCGAGCCACGACAAGCGTAGGCCCCTACACACTCTATGTGCAATCAAGCGGCTTGACGAAGCAGCACGGCTACATCCGGTAGCTGCTCGAGGCGCCAGCAATCGGCAATCAGCGCGGTCGTGCGTTCGGCCTCGAGCACACCATCGGCCAGTCCGCGGAACTTGGCCTCGAGTTCCAGATCTGTCATGGGCCGCCCTCGGCTGCCGACGCAATCCCGCACCGATCGCTGCAAAACGCGGCCATCTTTGAGGTGGATCTCCATGTCCACGCCGTCGATCGGCATATGCGGATCAACAGAGGCAAACACGCGGTCGCGGAAGGCCACGAGTTCCCGATCGCCGATGGCCTCGGGCGTGCACTCCCCAACCCCGGCCCGCCCGCGCACGAGAGCCGATGCAATCCAGTGATAGAGACTGACCTGACCCTCGAAATCATCCTTGGGATGCCGTCGGTCGCAGAGCGCCAGGGCGGCGGGGGCGGCCTTGACGGTGACCTTGTCGATGCTCGCCGCCGTCAGGTCATGCTCTTTGCGCAGCGCCAGGGCGCCGTCGATCATCGGATTGATGACGATGCCACAGGGAAACGGCTTGTAGGTGTTGAACAGGACCTCGAAGTGCTGCCCCAGCCCGCTGACCAAGGCGTCGAGATTGGGTTTGGCGGCAAAGCAGTTGGTAAAGCCGTACTTGGCCTCGAGCGCAATGCCGGAACTCGTGAAACCCGCTTGCGCGAGCAGCGCCGCGCGCAGTCCCATCTGGCCCGCGTGTGACGGCATCATCGGCGTGCACATCGAGCCGTGGACGGCCCGAACGCCGCCGGCCTGCGATGCCGCAATCCCGACCGCACGTTGCGC
>JBKJYG010000194.1:0-4529 GCA_046715905.1 Hyphomicrobiaceae bacterium
CGTCTTGCTCGTCGCCGTCATAACCTATCAGGTTGGCATGCTCTCCTTCGGCCCACTGGACCGGCTGCTGAACACGCGGAAATGGATCGCCATAGGCGGCAGTTTAGTGATCGTCTGCATCCTGGCCACTCTGGCGCTCGCGTCCCATCCACCAATCTGGGTGCCCGTCGCCGCCATGCTCGGCATCGGTTTCTTCAGCGCCTCCAGCACAATGGTGATGGCGCATGGCCGCGGCATCTTCCCAGACCGGCTGATCGGTCGCGGCATTGCGACGATCAACACCTCCGTGATGCTCGGGGTGGCTTGCATGCAGACGCTCTCCGGCATCATCGTGGGCGCTTTCGAACCGCTGGCCGATGGCGCGCGCACTGAAACCGCTTACCGCGCCCTGTTCGGGGTGCTCACCATGGTGCTGATCGTTGCCGTCGCGATCTACAGTTGCTCGCAGGACGTCAAGCCCAGCCACGAAATGCGCGACCGAGGGTAACAGCGGTTCTGGCGACGATGAAGAGAGCATTGCCGTACTGCTCTAACTTGGGAAGCTTGGGCGCCACGCCCGGCGTCACGCTCGTTTAACCTGGGTTTGGATGGGGACAGACGTTCGGAGTGACGGCCTACTCGTCTTCCGCATAGTGCCTCTTCTCGACGCCCGTGCGCGTTGCTGCTTGATGCGAGCCCGCGTCGCGATCGCGCCAACGCGCAGGAGCTGACAGAAAGGGCCAGCGGGTTAACTGCTCCCGCGCCACTTGCGCTCTGCGTCGTCCCAAGCAGCCAGGGGCTGCAGATCGGGCACCCAGGCGAGCCCCGTCTTGCCATCAGAGGAAATCGCTTCCGGCGTCACCACGACGTCGACCAACGCAGGACGGTTCGCGAAGGCACGATCCAGAGCCGGCCCGAGGTCTTCGGGCTTCTCGACGCGCTCACCGTGCATGCCGAAAGCGCGGGCCATGGCTGCATGGTCAGAAAACTGCAGTTTTGTGCCGACAATCTTGCCATGCGTGACTTTCTGATCATGCACTTCAATTTGCCATGCCCCGTTGTTGGCAACGACAATAACGACGGGCGCCTTATGGCGGACAGCGGTATCGATCTCGATGGCATTGAACCCGAAGGCCCCATCACCGGTGGCGACGAGCACTTTCCGATCTGGAAATGCCAGAGCAGCGGCGATGCCGTAAGGAACACCGACGCCGATGCAGCCGAAAGGCCCCGGATCGAGCATCACAGGCGCCGACAATCCTATGCGTCCGAAGGCTAAGAAATCGCCCCCGTCGTTGATGACGATCGCATTGTCGCCCAAGCGGTCCTGGATCGCTGCCAGAACCTTGTTCGGGTGAAGCCGCCCATCGCTGCCTTCCGCAGCGGCGGCCATTGTTCGGCCGAGTTTGGCGGCTCTCTCCACGTGTCCCGCGCGAAGCTTGGCGGCCCACGTCCCGTCGACAGCTGACGGCCGGTTTCCGGCGGTCGCGACAATCGCTCGGAGGGCGGCGCCAGGCGAGGCTTGGATTTCGACAGTCCCGCGCCGGTTGTCGCGAAGCTCGCCAGGAACGTCGCCGATGCGGACAAATTTCGCGGCGCCGAAAACGGCTGGTGACCCGAAGGCGAGTTGGAAATCGAGGCGGCGTCCTACCGTCAGCACGACATCGGCGTCACTCATCACAGCCCCGCGCATTGCCGCAACCACCGCGGGATGGCTATCGGGGACGAGGCCGCGGCTTTCTCCTGTATCGAGATAGACAGCCTGCAGCTTGTCGAGAAGCATTACGAGCTCGCTTGCCGCAGCTCTCGCGCCACGTCCCGAGATGACGAGAACCCGTTTCGCCGACCACAGGACATCGACGGCACGCTCGACTGCCCCCGGATCAGGAAGGCTCTCGAAGCGAGGCTTGGCCGCGAAATGCTCATCGAGTTGAATGGCCTTCGGCACCTCAGCCCGTAGCGTATCGGTTGGAAAATCCAGATACGCGGGGCCCGGCTCGCCGCACTCTCCTAAGGCTCGCGATATGGCTTCGTCCAGTTCGCTCAACACCAGCGCAGGCTCGCGGACAGTGCGCGCGTAGCGGGTTATGCTGCGCAGCAAAAGCGTATGGTCAAGATCCTGCAAACCGCCTCGGTTCTCTTGAGGACGCGGCGGCGTGCCCGAAAGCACGAGCACGGGTGCGCGCGAAACATGCGCATTGGCGATGCCCGTCATGGCGTTCGTTACACCCGGGCCGGCAGTGACCAGCGCGACGCCCAGTTGGCCGGTCAGCTCCGCATGTGCCTGCGCCATGTGAACAGCGGCGCGCTCGTCCCGCACATCGATAATGCGGATCCCTTCGGCGTCGAGGCGCATCCAGATCGGCATGATGTGGCCACCACACAGGGCAAACACCCGGTCGATGCCGCGGGCCTTGAGGAGGCGGGCAATGCATCCGGCGGCACTGTCGGGAGAAATCTTCATCATGATCAACCCTCTCGCCTGTTGCCCGATCTTGACGCATATTTAGCAGCGCCACTGTGTTGCTTGTCGAGATTACATTTTAGTGGAGGTAGGCCTCTTATGACACCGCTGCTGTCAATGGGTGAGACGCTGTCGGTCAATGCAATGCTCTACGCCGATAAAGTCGGCGCGCGCGATTTACACCGGTCGATGACGTTCCGGGTCTGGAACCAGCGCTCCTGCCAACTGGCCAACGCACTTCTTGGTCTCGGCCTCAGCAAGGGCGATCGCGTCGCCGTTCTAGCCTATAACTGCGTCGAGTGGATGGAAATCTACGCCGCGACCGCGAAGGCCGGGATCATCGCGGTGCCAATCAATTTCCGGCTGCTCGGCGAGGACATCCTCTACATCCTGGAGAACTGTTCGGCGCGGGCACTCATCGTCCAGGACGAGCTGCTTGCAAGCTTGGAGAGCATCCGCTCGCGGCTCGCGATTCCCGAGACAAATCTCATTTATTTTGGGCGCACGGCCGCACCTTGTGGTTTCGTCGGCTACGAGGATCTCCTTGCTCGCGCCGCCGAAAGCGAGCCCGGCATCGCGATCAGGCCCGACGATACTTGGGTCCTGATGTACACATCCGGGACGCCCGGCAAACCGAAAGGAGCCATGCGCAGTCACGGCAGCCACGCCCTGCTCAACATCGTCACGCTGCTCGATATGCAATTCGACCGTGACGATACCTGTCTGCTCGTCATGCCGATGTGTCACGCAAACTCGCTCAATTTCGCATCGGCCTTCGCATATGCTGGCGCGACGTGCTGTGTCTACGATGTCAAGAGCTTCAATCCAGAGCATCTCTTGCGCACCCTGTCCGAGACGCGGGCAACGTTTACATCGCTCGTGCCGACGCACTACATCGTGATGCTGGGGCTGCCGCAAAAGCTGAAAGACCACACCAACGTCGACAGCGTGCGGAAGCTGCTTGTCTCGTCGGCACCGGCCCGCCGAGACACGAAGCTCGCCATCCTGGATTATTTCAAAAACTCCAAATTGCTCGAGCTTTACGGCTCGACGGAGCAGGGATGGGCAACACTCCTGCGGCCGGACGAGCAATTGACCAAGCTCGGCGCGGTTGGCCGTGAATTCACCGGCTCCGGACGCATCAAGCTTCTGGACGAGAGCGGGTATGAGGTGCCGGAGGGTGAGATCGGTGAACTCTATTCGCGCACGCCATGGTGCTTTCAGGGCTACTGGAACCTCCCTGAGAAGACCGCCGAGGCGTTTCGTGGTCACTATCTTTCCGTAGGGGACATGGCCTACCGAGATGCGGAGGGCTTCTACACTCTCGTTGACCGCAAGAGCAATATGATCATTTCGGGCGGCGAGAACATTTATCCCTCGGAGGTCGAGAATCTACTCGGCAGTCATCGCAAGGTTCGCGACGTGGCGGTCATCGGTCGGCCCGACGAGAAATGGGGCGAGGCCGTCCACGCTGTGATCGTGCTGCGGGATGGGGAGAGTGCGACCGAGGGCGAGCTGATGGAGTGGAGCGCGAGCAGGCTCGCCGGTTACAAGCGGCCAAAATCATTCTCATTCATTGCGGACGCGGACATGCCGCGAACCGCGACCGGCAAGATCCTGCATCGTGTCTTGAAGAGCCGTTTCTGATCTAACAGCGCAAGTCAGCATGGTCATCAGCGACGAATCCGAGGCCCGTAAGTTACTTGCGCTATGTCGTATAGAGCTGACGGAATGGTGCGCCGCGGCCAATCCCCGGTCTGGGCCAAGCGGCTGACCGCAAGCGTCACATGTTGTCGTCCACGTTCATGATTGCCTGCGGGATCGCTACTGCTAAGCTGGTGCTCATCTCGGACCTTGGACAGTGGCAAGGCCATCGTCGATCGAAGCAACGGTCGGTTCCGAATAACCAGGGCCATAAGATGGATACTTTCGACTTCGTGATCGTCGGGGCGGGCGCAGCCGGGTGCGTTCTGGCCAACCGACTGACCGAGGACGACGCCGCGACCGTCTGCGTCATCGAGGCCGGCACTCAGGATCGGCACCCTCTCATCGCGATCCCCGCTGGATTCGTCAAAACCCTCTATGG
>JBKJYG010000195.1:0-6772 GCA_046715905.1 Hyphomicrobiaceae bacterium
TGGCGTTAATGCGTCGGTAGGTGATGGCGCGGGCGTTCTGCCATGAGCCGAACACGGCGCCGATGGCGCCCCAGAGCTGCTCCCTGGTGTCCTGCGGGAACGGCCGGTCGAGCGCCTGTTCGACAGCGGCCTTGTACTTTTCGATGACCTGACGCCAGTCGCCGGGACCAAGGTCCGTGTCGAGATCATAGCCTTGCATATTCTTGACGTTGTCGAGGATGGCCTCGAAGGTATCGTGGTCAAGCCCCAGCACGACGCCCGAGTACATCTGGATGAAGCGCCGATAGCTGTCATAGGCGAAGCGCGCGTCGCACGTGCGCGCGGCCAGCCCTTCGACGGTGGCGTCGTTCAGTCCGAGATTGAGGATCGTATCCATCATGCCGGGCATGGAGGCGCGCGCGCCTGAGCGCACCGAGACGAGCAGCGGATTTTCCGGATCGCCGAACGCAGCGCCAACCTCTTGGCTGACCGTTTCGAGGGCCGCATCGACCTCGGCCTCGAGGCCCGAAGGGTAGGTTCCCTTCGACCGCGTGAAAGCCGTGCACACTTCGGTGGTGATCGTGAACCCCGGCGGCCCGGGAAGGCCGAGACTGGCCATTTCCGCCAGGTTGGCGCCCTTGCCGCCGAGCAGGTTGCGCAGTTCCGCGCGTCCCTCCGTGCGGCCGGCACCGAAGAGATACACATACTTGTGAGCGGTCTGGCTGGTTTGCCCCGTCGATGAGGACGGTGTGCGATCGAGCGGCATTGAGGTTGGCTCCTCGAGAATCGATTTCGACAGTTTTTTTTGCATAGTACCTCAGCAGCAGCCGCACAAAATCAAGCAAAGGCCAACGGACGCGATCCGGTACCGGGCGCAGGCCGGGCTTTGACTGGCGGTCCGTTTCACGCCATTGTCCACGCGATCCTCAGCCAAAAGAGCCAACACCCATGTCGGACCCTTTGAGCGCCGTGCTGGATACGCTTGCGGCCAACGAGAGCGCAGCGCTTGAGAGGCTCTTTGCGTTCCTTCGCATACCGAGCATTTCCACCGATCCCGCCTACGCCGCGGCCTGCCGCACGGCGGCGGAGTGGTGCGCGGCCGAATTGCGCGACGTCGGTTTTGCCGACGCCAAGCTCGTTACAACCACCGGACATCCCATGGTCGTGGCGCACGACAGGAAGACGCGGCCTAAGAGCCTGCCACACATGTTGTTTTACGGCCACTACGATGTGCAGCCTCCCGATCCGCTTGAGCTGTGGAAAACGCCACCGTTCGAACCTCGCCTCGCAACCGAGCGCGGCAATGGCCGGGTGATCATCGCCCGGGGCGCTGAAGACAACAAAGGTCAGCTCATGACCTTTCTCGAGGCCGCGCGCGCGTGGAAGGCGGTGGCGGGCGAATTGCCGATCGCGATCACGGTGCTGTTCGAGGGCGAGGAAGAGTGCGGGTCGCCCTCGCTGCCGGGGTTTCTCGCCAAGCACGCGCGCAGCGTAAAGGCGGATCTGGCCCTCGTCTGCGACACCGGCCAGTGGGACAAGGACACGCCGTCCATCACCACGCGACTGCGCGGGCTGGCTGGCGTCGAAGTTATCATCACCGGTCCCTCGCGCGACCTCCACTCGGGGTTGTTCGGCGGCGCTGTCGCCAACCCCATTCGCGTGCTGACGCAGGTTTGCGGCGCGATGCACGACGCCCGGGGCCGCGTCACCATTCCAGGCTTCTACGACGGCATCATCGATCCCTCGCCCCGCCAGCTCAAGCAATGGAAAGGATTGGGGCTCGACGATACGGCCTTCCTGGCAGACGTCGGTCTCAGCCAACCGGCTGGCGAGACCAAGTACAGCATGCTCGAGCAGATGTGGTCGCGCCCGACGCTCGAGTTCAACGGCATCGGCGGCGGTTACCAGGGCGTCGGCACCAAGACCGTGATCCCGTCGAAGGCCTCGGTGAAAATCACCTGCCGCCTGGTGGCCGGCCAGCAACCGCAGAAAATCCTCAAGGCGATCGAGACGTTCGTGAAGGCGCGACTGCCCCGCGATTGCAAGGTTCAGTTCATCGGCAGCCAAGGCAGTCCTGCGATCGCCTTCGATGCCGAGGCGCCGCACATCGCCCGGGCCGCGCAGGCGCTGCAAGAAGAATGGGGACGCCCCGCGGCCCTGATTGCTCTGGGCGGCTCGATCCCGATCGTGCAGTCCTTCAAGGACGACTTGGGGATGGATGCGCTGCTGGTCGGCTTCGGCTTGGCCGACGATCGCATCCACAGCCCGAACGAAAAATACAATCTGTCGAGCTTCCGCAAAGGCGCCCGGAGCTGGGCCCGGATCCTGCACAATCTCGCCGCCTGAACCAAAACCGCGTACCGACCTTCCTGGGGACCATTCCATGCTGCGACGCGTTCTCGCCCTCATCCTCCCGCTCGCGGCCTTCAGCGCCGGGTGGGCCAGCCCCTATCCCGCGGCGGCGCAGCTCGCGCCAGGTCCGGGCGGCCGCGCGCCCTACGCCAATCAACAAACGGGTCGCAACGAGCCAGGTCAGTTCGACTACTACGCGCTCGTGCTGTCGTGGAGCCCGACCTTTTGCGCGAGCAACCCGCGCAGCGGCTCCGATCCGCAATGCCAGCCTCGGGACGGACGCCGGTTCGCCTTCGTCCTGCACGGCCTGTGGCCGCAGCACGCAACGGGCTGGCCGGAAAATTGCCAAACGCGCGATCGTCCCTTCGTGCCGCAGCGCCTGATCGACAGCATGCTGGACATCATGCCGAGCCCCCGGCTCGTGATCCACGAGTATCGCAAGCATGGCACGTGCTCGGGCCTGTCGCCCGACGCCTACTACAGCTTGTCGCGCAAGCTGTTCCACAGCATCAAGGTGCCGCCGCGCTACGACGGGCCGAGCCAGGCTTTCACCGTTTCGCCCAGCGAGCTGGTGCACGACTTCGTGTCGGTCAATCCCGAGCTTCGGCCCGAGATGATCGCCGTGGCCTGCGGCGGCTCGGGCAACCGGTTGCGCGAGATCCGCATCTGCATGTCTCGCGACGGCCAGCCGCAGTCCTGCGGCCGCAATGAGGAGCAGCGCCGGTTGTGCTCGACATCGCGCATGTACGTGCCGCCGGTGCGCGAGCGGGGGGCCGAGCCCCCAGTCGCGCGGGATCGACCCGCCTCTCCAGCACGGCCCGGCGGCGACGGTGCGCCATTTCCCGAGCAGCGTCCGCTGCCGGGTCCTTTCTCCGGCGAGCGGCGCATCTGATGAAAGCGATCGCGCAAGCGCCCGACCATCGCCTTGGGGGGCGCCTCGCGCGCTTTAGAACTTGAACGTAACGCCCGCCCGCACGGTGTCGAACTCAGGACGATAGGCATTGGCAAAGCCGCTGGTGACGAAATGCTCGCGGCCTAAGTCGGTGTGAATGTACTCAAGCCGCAGCCCCACGTTGCGCGAGACCATGAACTCGGTTCCCACGCCCACCTGATAGCCCCAGAAGGTCTTTGATTCCGACGTCACGCCATCGATGCCGAAATCCATGTTGGCCCAGGCGAGGCCCGCCGTTCCGTAAAGCAGCAGGCTCGGGGTGAGCAGAACCCCGGCGCGGCCCCGGAATGAACCCATCGCGTTCAGCTCCGAGTACACGATGCCGTCGCTTTGCAGACTGCCCGTGCTGATATCGGCTTCGACGCCCAATACGGCCCGTCCGATCTGCCAATTGGTGCCCGCGTACAGGCTGCCGATGGTCCCGCTCTGGTCATAGATGTAATGGCCGAAATCACCATTTGAGCGGCCGGTGCCCGTGACATGGCCAAGTGCGCCGCCGAGATAGAAGCCGGTCCATCGCTCGATATCGAGGGGTGGTCGGTCGTAATAGTCGGGCGGCGGCGCCCGCCCGCCAAGATCGGCTGCCTGTAGGGCAGGCGATGCCAGGGCCAGCACGGCGGTCATCGTGACGGCGGCGGTCAAGGCGGCGGCCCCCTTCCCGACGGCGACCCGGTCGGTGATCCATCTGCGCATGCGTTGTACTCCGTTCGCAGGTCTCGCTGCTTGCCGGGCGCCCATGCTCCCGAAGCTCACCCCTGGGTTAGTGCTGCACTTTGGCAAAAGCAGGGGGCAAACGTGGCGCTGGCGGGGCCGCTTGGCAGAAAAGCGGCCGGCGGTCTGGCGCACGGACCCGGGCGGCAATTGCGCTCACGGCCGATCGTTCGGGTGTTTCAGGCGATTTTGCGCAGACGCTGGGCGCGCCAGTGCTTTGGGGTGCGGCCGATGTACCCGACGCCCCGCTCGGCCACGATCTGATCGATGCGGGTGGGGTCGAGGCTCCACTTGGCCGCCAACCGCATGACGTGATCCTCGGTGGGATAGAGCACCAGCTCACCGCCGGCATCGCCCCGCCGCCCCCTCACGCCGCGCAGCTCGAACAACTGCAAGCCAAGCGCCTTTTCCTCGCGCGCGGGCTTGCCGATGTTCCAAACGATCCCCTCGTCGCCGATGGCAAAGGCGCGCACGAGCTTGCCGTCGACGACGCGAGCCCAGGCAAAAAAATCGATCGCTGGATAGCAGAAATAATATTGGACCTCGATGAAATGACGGCCCAGCTCGACCAGCAGCGGGGTCATCTTATCGACGAAGTTGCGCCCAATCGGATGCGGCAATCCCAGTCCGACGACGAACGTCCAGCCGTTCAACGGCGGCGGGATGAAGAGGTGCGTCTCGCCGTATTCCGGATTGTAAACGCTCCCCAGGCCGGTATTCCAGTTGGCCCTGTGCACGTCAGTGATGCCAAGCACGTCGAGCAGCCGCTGCGTGTCGCGCGTGCGAATGGCGAGCCAGGACATCTTGTAGCCGAAGGCATGCGGCCGGTCGGCCTGCACATCCCAGATGATCCGGCCCTCAGCCATGCGCGGCGCGAGCCATCTCGCGGCTACAGCCACCGTCGCGATGATCATCATGAAAATGACGATACCTGCGAACACGGGTCCATCTCGCTGTAGTTGTAAAGGCGAACTATCAATAACCATGACCCGGCACAAGGCCGCAAGTGTGCAATACTGGGGACAACAACCCAGGTCAGGGGCGTTGCTCTGCGGGTGCGCGCAACCGCATCAAGGCGGTGCGCAGGGCCCGCAGCGAGCGCCGCGTCGCCTCGGTGCGGTTTTCGGGCACATGCGTCTCTCTGCTCCCTCAAGCCTCGAAAGCAACGGCCGTCGTGTTGCCGCCGCAAACCAGCACGCCGACGTGCTCGCCCGGCCTTTGCCGGTAGGCACCCGACAGCAGCGCCGCCATTGCGGCCGCGCCGCCCGGCTCGGCCACCACCCGCAACCGGTCCCAGAGCAGCCGTTGTGCCTCGGCGATGGCCGCGTCCTCGAGCAGCACCACCTCCTTGACATGGCGCGCGGCAATGGCGTGGCACAGATCGCCGGCTCGCCGGGCTCCGAGCGAATCCGCGGCAAGCCCCGATACGGCGACATCCACCGGCTGGCCGGCAGCAAGTGCTGCGTTGAGCGTCGGCGCGGTCCGTGGCTCAACCCCCACAATCTTCACGGCGCCCTCATACCAGGCGACGGCGCCGGCGATCAGTCCGCCCCCGCCCACGGCGACCAGCAGCGTGTCGAGATCGGGTGCCTGCGCCTCGAATTCGCGTGCCGCCGTGGCTTGTCCCAGCACGGTGCCGCGTTGATCAAACGCGTGAATGGTTCTGGCGCCCGAGGTCGCAACCCAGGCCTTGGCGTTGGCAAAGGCGTCGGCATATGTGGCGCCATCAACGACGAGATCCGCGCCATAGCTGCGAATGCGCTCGATCTTGGCCAGCGATGAGATGCGCGGTACGAAAATGTGCGCCTTGATGCCGAGCCGCTGGGCAGCATAGGCCACGGCCGCCCCGTGATTGCCGCCCGATGCCGCGGCCACGCCGGCGGCGGGCACGGCTTCGCCGAGCAGCGACGCGAAGGCGCCGCGTGCCTTGAACGAGCCCGAGTGCTGCATCAGCTCCAGCTTGAGCGTGAGGCGGCCGGGCGCCAAGCCGAACTCGGCGGCGTCGATCTCGATGACGGGCGTGCGCCGGACGTACTCCCCGATCAGCTTGTGGGTTGCCTCAATGGCCGGGCGGCTGATCCCGTCGTTGAACATGGCACCTCTATGGTTTGCGCCAACCCCGTCCCCGTTAGTCTCGCAGACGCGTGATGGTTTGAACACCCAAGGCTTGTCGGAACGGCTGGGCCGTCGCGGGCCAGAGGCCTCGTTCCGGAATAGACCGAGCCGGCCCTTGCTTGTTGGGGAGACAGAGGGCACATTAGCCCCGTTCCGAGGGGGGCCGGCAGGAGCCGGCTGAGACCACCCAATCCCCGGTGGCCACCCTTAGAACCTGATCCGGATCATGCCGGCGAAGGGACGGAAATGGCTGTTTTCATCACCAAGCTTGGCATTGCGCCGCGCCTGTTTGCCGCCAGTACGCCGTTTCATCGGTTTTATACGTGGCTTAAAACGGCTGATACGCGCCTTGCTACGCCGCATCGGCGGCTCCCCGCTCCGTCTCCACACTCTGCCCGAGCGGCCGCCAGCACGGCGCCGTCCCCCACTCATGCCCAAGGAGGCCCGAGATGAACAAGATCACGCGCACGAAGGACCTCATGGTCCCGGAAGTCACGACCGGTCCCAGCACCGGCTCCGCCAAGATCTACTCGGCGCCCGACGCGCATCCCGATGTGCGCGTGCCGTTCCGGGAAATCACCTTGCAGAAGGAAGCCACGGAACCCTCGTTCCGCGTCTACGATTCCTCGGGACCTTACACCGACAACACCGTGCGCATCGATG
>JBKJYG010000196.1:0-4049 GCA_046715905.1 Hyphomicrobiaceae bacterium
ACCACGGTGACGATGAGATCATCGACCTTCAGCAATCTCTTGGCGACCCGCTTCAGGTCTTCCAGCGTCACCGCCTCGACCTCGCCGTTGCGTCGCTGCACATAGTCGATGCCCATGTCTTCCTGCAGCATCCAGAGCAGTTGGCTGGCGATCTTGGAGTTGCTGTCGAAGCGCAGGGCGAAGGAGCCCGTCAGGTAACTCTTGGCGTTGGCGAGTTCCTCGGCCGTCGGGCCGTCGTCGGCCATACGCTTCAGCTCGGCGCGGATGACGCTGATGGAGCGCCCGACCTCTTCGTTCTTGGTCGCGACGCCGCCGCCGAACAGCGCCGCATGTTGCATGGGCATGAGATAGCTGTAGACCGAGTAGGCCAGCCCGCGCTTCTCGCGCACCTCCTCGGTCAGCCGCGAAGCAAAACCGCCACCGCCCAGGATCTGGTTCAGGATGAAGGCCGGCAGGAAATCCTTGTCCTTGCGGGCGAAGCCCTTCATGCCGAACTGGACCACCGATTGCGGGACGTCCATCTCGATGACCTTAAGTTTCTCGCCGGGCGCGGGGGCCGGTTCGACCATGCGGACGGGCTCCAGCGCGGCCTTCGCGGGCAGCTCGCCGAAGATCCGGTCCAGCGTTTGTCCCAGCGTCACCGCATCGATATCCCCGACCGCCACCACACGCAGCGTGTCGCGGGCGAAGACGCGGCGCTGGTAATTGGCCAGATCGTCACGCGAGATGACGGCCACGCTCTCGACCGTGCCATCGGCCGGCCGGCCGTAGGGATGTCCGGGAAAGGCTGTGGCGTTCCACGCCTTGCCGGCGATCTTGTCAGGACTTTTGGCGGCAAAGGCCAGGGAGGACAACAACTGCTGCTTCACGCGGTCGACGGCTTGGGCTTCGAACACCGGTTGCGTGACAGCGAGGCGCAGCATGTCGACGGATGGCACGCGATTGGCCGTCAGAGTCTCGAAGCTGCCGAAGAACGCGTCCCGGCTGTCCTCGAAGCTCATCTTGAAGGCCAGCTCCTCCATGCGCTCCTGAAAGGCCGAATGATTGAACTCACCGGCGCCTTCGTCGAGCATGGCGGTCATGAAATTGGCTAGGCCCTCCTTGCCGGCGGGATCCTGTGAGCTTCCGCCCTCGAAGACAAAACGCAGCGCCAGCAAGGGCACGCTGTGCTCCTCGACAAGCCAGGCCTCGATGCCGCCGGGGCTCTTCACGTGCTGAATTTTCATAAATGATCCCGAAGGCTTGGGTTGGGGCGCGGTGAGCGGAGCCGATGCTGCGGGTGGCTGGGCCGCCGGTCCGGCGGAGGGCTTGGATACGGTTTGCGCCAAGGCCCCCGCACCCGGGGCCAGGAGCCAGGCTGAGCTCGCCACAACAAGCATCAGGCTTCTGATCGAACGCATTGACGAACCCAACACCATCATCGCTCTCCTCAGGACCGGCTACGCACGACGCCCGCACCGGCGCCGCTCGGTACGGCCGCCTCCGGCTCGATGGGCACCAGGGTTCCGGTGACCGACCGGCGCAAATCGAGGTATTTGATGGCGACGCGCTTGATGTCGTCGAGCGACACCTTGGCAATACGCTCGGGCCACGCTTCGATATCCTTGGCGGTGCGGCCGACGGTCATGGCCCAGCCATAGCGGCGGGCCAGCGAGGCTTGGTTGTCGCTCTCGTAGACATAATCGGCCAGATACGAGTTCTTCGCCCGGTCAAGCTCGCCCTGCGTAACGCCATTGACTTTGAGATCGGCAATGACCGCATCGATGGCCGCCTCCGCACGCGACAGGCCAACGGTGTCGGAGGGAACGGCATAAAAGGCGATTTTGCCGCTATCGCGGGCAGCGCCCGTGTAATAGCCGCCGGCGCTGGAAGCGACTTTGTCTTCGACCACGGCCTTGCGGTAGAGCCGGCTGGTCGATCCCGATGCGGCGATCTTGACGAGAAGGTCCAGCGCCTCGGCTTCGCCTGCCTCGGCCGTGAGGTAGCTCGGGGCCAGGTAGGTGCGGTGCAACGAGGCTCTGCCGGCCCGCGCATCACTCAGCTCCACGCGGCGTGGCGCGCGCTGCTGGGGCTCGGACGGGCGCTGCATCGGCTTCACATCCGGATTAGCTGGAATGGCGCCGTAGGCCGCATCGGCAAGATCCCGAACTTCCAGCGGCGTGATATCGCCCGTCACCACAAGGATGGCGTTGTTGGGTGCGTAGAATCGCTTGTAGAAGCCCAGCGCGTCCTCGCGCGACAGCTTGGCGATTTCATGCTCCCAGCCGATCACCGGCAGCCGGTAGGGGTGGGAGAGATAAAGCGCCGCGTTCATCTGTTCATCGAGGATGGCCGACGGGTTGTTCTCGACGCGCGAGCGCCGCTCCTCAAGGATGACCTGTCGCTCGGTCAGAACCTCCTTCTCGACCAGCCGAAGGTTGACCATGCGGTCCGCCTCCATGTCCATGACTTGCCTCAAGCGCTCCTTGGCGACGCGCTGGTAATAGGCGGTGACATCATGGCCGGTGAAGGCGTTGTCCTGGCCGCCCAGCCGCGACACGATCTTGGAAAACTCGCCGATCGCGATCTTCTCGGTCGACTTGAACATCAGATGCTCGAGGAAATGGGCGATGCCCGATGAACCGGCCGGCTCGTCGGCGGCACCGACCCGATACCAAACCATGTGCGTCACCACCGGCGCGCGGTGATCCGGCACGACGACGACCATCATGCCGTTCTTGAGCGTGAACTCGGCAGCCGTCGTGGCGGCCTGAGCCTGGGACAGATGAGCGGCTGAGGACAGCATGGTGACCATGACCTGGAAGGTTACGAGGAGACGGCAGGCCCGAAGGAGCATAAGCGGCACCCTGGTACGGTTGCAGGACGTGACTGAAAAGCTGGTCGAGGCGCGCCACCCGAGGATTTGCTGAACCACACGGAGCCTCCTCCACGACAGCGGCGGAAGCGGTGGAGTCGTGCGGCGCATCAACCGTACGCAGGAGCCCCGATCACGCGAAAGTTGCCGTTACCTGGAGGGGTAAGTCAAATGACAAGGCGTCCACTTGGCGTCCGGTCAGATGACCGCGTTGCCAGTGCTTGCTCAATCCGTCCCTTGTCCGAATAAGGATTTACCAATAACGGAAAAAATCGAGCCTTTGCAGGAGCCGTCCGGCCCTTGATCAGCCGTAATGTCGTCCTTGACGGCTTTTTGTTTCCAATTGCCATCCTGCTTGCAGTACTCCTCCTGCGCCGCTTTCTTGGCGTCGGCCTCGGCCGTCTGGCGACGATCGCGATCCTGAGGCCAGGCTTCCTTGGCGGTCGATCCCGTGGTGATCGGCGGTGCCGAGCCGGGCTCCGGCAGAGCCTTGGTGTCGGGCGGCAGCACGAGCGGCGCGCGGGCCTCGGTCCGGGGTTCGGCCTTCTTGCCCAGGATGTCGCCTGACATGCCCAGGCTTTCAAAAATCTTGCCGTTGAATTCAACGCCATCCACGCCACCGCAGCCCGGCAGGGCGATCGCAGCCGCGAGCAGGATGGCGGATCGTTTGGCCAGGGCTGATCGCAGTGGCGCAGCCCGACCGAGCCATGCTGACAACGCAACGCCAGCGTACCGTCGCTTGGTGACCATCGTCGTGTTCCCCCGAAACGTCTGCGCTCAGTACGGCCGTGGTCCAGTCCCCACCGACTTAAGCCGCTTTTGAGGCTTCATTGCGACTCGTCCGCCATGAGTCATACAAGAGCCCGATGACCCCGGCAACGATGGCCACATCGGCGATGTTGAACACGTACCAGTAGAACCCGAAGGCGTGCAGCGAAAAAAAGTCGGCAACGCCGCCGATGACAAGGCGGTCAACGGCATTGCCCAGCGCGCCGCCGATGATGAGGCCGAGGCTGATCGCCATCACGCGGCCCAAACCCGACCGGGCGAGCCAGATCCACAATCCCAGCGAAGTGACCACGGCGAAGGCGGCGAGCAGCCATTGTCCACCATGTCAGTCCTGCACCAACAGGCCGTAGCTCACGCCTTTGTTCTTGACGAACACCAGATTGAGGAACGGCGTGACGACGACGTG
>JBKJYG010000197.1:0-6727 GCA_046715905.1 Hyphomicrobiaceae bacterium
ACCCAGAACCGCACCGGGCAGAGATCCGATGCCGCCGAGCACCGCGGCGGTGAATGCTTTCACGCCGGGCACGAAGCCATCGTAAAAATTTACGCTTCCGTACTGAAGAAGATAGAGCAGCCCCGCCACGGCCGCCAACGCGGCACCCATGATGAATGTGATCGAGATCGTACGATCGACATCCACGCCGAGCAGAGCGGCCATGCGTCGATCTTGCTCGCAGGCCCGCTGGGCGCGGCCGAGTGGCGTGTGTTGGACAAGATACCAGAACACCAGCAGCGAGATCGCCGTCACGGCCACAATCAAGAGCTGCTTCAACGAAACGACGACACCACCGGTGCGGCCGAAACTGAAAATATCCTCGATGAGTGGCGGAATGGACTTGTTGCGAGGGCCTTGCACCACTTGCACGAAATTCGACAACAAGATCGACATCCCGATGGCCGAGATCAGCGGCGCCAACCGGAAGGATCCGCGCAACGGGCGATAGGCCAACCTCTCGATCACCCAGTTCCAAAGCCCGGTGACCAGCATGCCCAGCACCAGGACCAACAGCAGCGACAGCGCCAGCGGCACTGTTCCGAGCAGCTGGGCCAGCACAAGATAAAAGATGAGGGCGATGAACGTCGACACCATGAACACGTCGCCATGAGCGAAGTTCACCATGCCGATGATGCCAAAAACCATCGTGTAGCCGATGGCAATGAGACCGTAGATCGAACCGAGGGTGAGACCGTTTACGGTCTGCTGGATGAAGTATTCCATGCCAGCGCGTGTCCTCTTTCAAGTCGCGCTGCGCCGCCGCTGCCCCGACTCAGAAAGGCTATCAGGCCAAAGCCCGGGCCGCACGCGCGAATTTAGAAGAGCAAGATGTCCGCGGCGCGGGCACGAAGCACGACGACGGGCCCGTTCGAGGACCTTCGCTGCCTCAACGGACCCGTCAGAGCATGTTGTGCGACCCGTCGCAAAACGGCATATCGTCGGATGCTTTGCAGCCGCACAGGTTCACCGTGCCCGATGTCTCTGCCACGAACCGGTGCGGTGCGAACGTCGTGCCCTTGTGCGAGCCGTCGCAATAGGGCTGCTTTTGTGATCGCCCGCACGTACACCAGAAGTACGGCTTGCCGACCCGCAGCTCGACTTGATAGGGCCCTTTCTGGGCGCAAACGGGCTCGTCGGCCATGTCGGATCGCCTTGCCTATGGAACTTGGGAGAACAGCCCAGCGAGGAAAGCCGTGGGCCAAGCGACGCGTATCGCACGCATGTGTGCGCCCCGCTTACGCTTGAACGTTAAGGCTTACCTTTTCTACCGTCTTGACGCCGGAATCTTCGATCCATGTGAATTCGAACTCGCCAGGGCCGGGCACCTTCAGGAAGAAAGAGATGTACGGATTGGCTGAAATGCCCGGCTGCAGATTGGCCTTGAAAACGTCCTTGCCGGCAAATTTGACGGTGAACGCATTTATGATGTCGCGCGGGATCACCTTGCCATCTTTGTCGCGACGTTGGCCCGTCTCCATGACATGCGCCACGAGCGTTTTGATTTCGATGATGTCGCCCACCTTGGCGGTCTCGGGAACCTTGATGCGCGGTTTCGTTGCCATGTTCGTCTCTCCTGTTCTCGAATTAGCCGCCGCACCCGCCTATGGTCACCTTGATGAGGCGCTTGGCCATCAGAAAGCTTCCGTCGCTCAGTTCGGCGATGGCGATGACATCCTGCGTTTTGGCCAGCCGCATGCGGCTCGAGGCCGACGCTTTCCCCGATAAGGGCGTGAAGTGAAAACTCACCACATCGATCTGAGGGTTGCCGCTCGCCAGCAGATGCACCGCCTTGACAAGGTTGCCTTCGGTCATGGGGCTGTCGACCGAGATCGAAAACGGCACCGTGTTGCCGTTTTCGGCGATCTCAGGCACATCGAGAGTAATTTTTCCTTCGACAGGTTTAGCGTCCCCGGTAATCTTTCTCAGGGCTTCCTCGACTGCCGTTTGGGCGGCCTTGTCTTGGGCAAAGCCCGGCGTGGGGATGAGCGCGAGCAAGGCCGCCCCGGCGGCAGCTCCGACCAAAAAATCGCGACGGCCAGTTACCTGAATTTTTATCATGTCCATGGTCTCGGTGAGCATATTCAATCCTGAAGCGGCCGCGAGCCGCGGGATCCGAAATATTTGCTGATTACCCTGGTCGGGTAGCACGGTAGACTGTGATCATGCAATGTATCTGGGCATTCCTAAACACAACCGCAAATCATGTCTCTGAATTGCGGTTGCCCGAAGCCGCACATCGACCTCGGTCAGGGGTTCGCAAGCTAGGCTCGCTGCTTCGAGCGGCGCTTCTACGTCTGCTCTTGCCCGGTCTTGTGAGCCTCACGGGGCTATGGGCCGAGCCAGCCCGCGCGCTGCCAGTCTGGGAAACCGCCCCTGCGGCCATGTTGATGATCGAGGATCTCGGCTGTCCCTATTGCGCGATGTGGGATCGGGAGGTTCGGCAGGCCTATCTCAATAGCCCGGAAGGACGCTTTGCACCCTTGCATCGCCGGTTTCGCTCAGACCCGGATCTGACGGCCGTGCCTCGCGTCGTCTACTCACCAACCTTCGTGTTGTATAAGAGTGGCGTCGAAATCGGACGTATTCTGGGCTACCCGGGTGCCGATCTTTTCTGGATGCAGTTGGCGGGACTGATGGAAAAGGCGGGCTATCCTGCCGGAACCCAGAATGAACGTTGACCTCAATTGAATTGACGCTTACGGCAACGTGCGCGGACGGCTGGGAGCGGGCCAGCGTAACGCTGAGCCTCAGCGACGGAGATACGGCTATGGCCGAACTGACATTTTTGCTGCTCTGCATCGTGGTGACGTTTGCGCTCGCCATGCGCAGGGCGCCGATCTGGGGTTGGGCGCTTTTTGCCGTCAGCGCGGCCTTACTCTGGCAGACCGGCCTCAGTAACGGCGTCTACGTGCCCCTGGAGCTGAGCCTTGGCAGCATCTTGGGATTTCTGCCCGCCATGCTGCTCGGCGCCCTCTCAATTCCTGTCGTCAGGCGACACCTGGTCATCGCACCCGCGTTCGACACCATCCGACGCGTGCTGCCGAAGGTATCCGATACCGAATCTCAAGCCTTGGAAGCCGGCACGATCGGCTTCGATGCGGAGCTGTTTTCGGGGCGCCCGGACTGGTCCAAATTGCACGCCGTGCCGCCGGTGACGCTGACGGCCGAGGAGCAAGCTTTCCTCGACGGACCGACGAACGAGTTGTGCGCCCTGATCGACGATTGGCAAATTCGCCATTCCGACCGCGAGATCCCCGAGGCGGTTTGGGACTTTGTCAAAGAGCACGGCTATTTGGGCATGCTGATCTCCAAGGAGCACGGCGGGCTTGGATTTTCAGCTCAGGCCCAAAGCCTCGTCCTCGGCAAGATCGGCTCACGTTCGCCCGATGTCTGCACCATCGTGATGGTGCCAAATTCGCTCGGACCTGGCGAACTGATCGAAAAATACGGCACCGACGAGCAGAAGCACCATTATTTGCCACGTCTGGCCAAGGGGATCGAAATCCCATGCTTCTCGCTGACGGGTCCGACATCGGGCTCGGACGCTGCCACCATGCGCGACATCGGCACCGTGGCGATGGGGCAATGGCGGGGCGAGCAGGTCCTCGGCATCACGCTCTCATGGGACAAGCGTTACATCACGCTTGGTCCCAAGGCGACTTTGGTGGGTCTCGCGTTCCGCCTCTTCGATCCTGCCCAGCACCTTGCCCGCGGCGAGGACATCGGTATCACCGTCGCTCTCATCCCAGCCGACCACCCGGGCGTCAACATTGGCCGACGGCATCTGCCGAGCGGCGCCGCTTTCCCCAATGGTCCCAATTCAGGCACTAACGTTTTTATTCCCATGGACTGGGTCATCGGCGGTTCGCCCATGGCGGGCCAAGGCTGGCGCATGTTGATGGAGTTCCTGGCGGCGGGTCGCGCCATCTCGCTTCCCTCTTCGGCGGCGGCTGGTGCCAAATCGATGCTGCGGTTTTCGACCGCGTACGGCCGGATCCGAAAGCAATTTGGCCTCCCGGTGGCGCGCATGGAAGGCTTGGAGGAGCCCCTCGCACGGCTCGTCGAGTCAGCCTACGTCAACGAGGCTGGTCGGGCAGTCACGGCATCCATGGTGACGCGCGGCGAGCGGCCTTCCGTGATCTCGGCCATCATGAAATATCAATCCACCGAGCGCTTGCGCCGTGCCGTCAACGACGCCATGGATCTGCACGGTGGCCGCGGGATCTGCGACGGCCCGACCAACTATCTGCAATCGGCCTACCAGATGGTGCCCGTCGGGATCACGGTCGAAGGCGCCAATATCCTGACCCGCTCGCTGATCACGTTCGCGCAAGGGGCACTGCGCTCGCATCCTTATCTCTACAAGGAAATTCAGGCCTGCCAGCAACCTGATACGCGTCGCGGTCTCCAGGAATTCGAGACAGCATTCTGCGGGCACATTTCGTTCTCGCTGGGCAACGGCTTCGGCGCCTTCTTCCACAACGTGACCGGCGGCCTGTTCGGCGTCGTGCCCAACAGCGGTTACGGTACGGCTGAGTGGTACCGGCAGCTCTGGCGGGCATCGCGCAGTTTTGCATTCGTCGCCGACCTCACCGTGGCGCTGCTTGGCGGCGGCCTGAAAACGAAGCAGAAGCTGACCGGACGCATGGCCGATGCGCTCTCCGAACTCTATCTGCTGTCGTGCGTCCTCAAGCGATACGAGGATGACGGAAAGCCGGCCAACGACCGGCACTTCGTAGCCCTCGCCGCGCTCAATGGGCTGCATCGCTGGCAGGACGCCATGCGCGGCACGATCGATAACTTCCCCAGTACCTGGGCTCGCGTGCTGATGCGTGCCGTGGTCTTCCCGTTGGGTGCGCGTTTTAAGCCGGCCAGCGACCGCCTCGGATCGACGTGCGTGCGCCTCGTCATAGAGCCCGGCGAGGTTCGCGACCGCCTCACGCGTTACATCTATGTCTCCAAGGATGTCAACGATCCCACGGGGCTGCTCGAAGTGACGATGCAAAAGGTGGTTCAAGCCGAACAGGCGGAACGCAAGCTCGACCGAGCTATTCGGGCGGGCACTGTTCGCCGCTACCATGGCCTCGATTGGATCGGCGATGCGCTCGGCCAGGGGATCATATCGGAGACGGAGGCGCTGCTGCTGCGAGAGGTCGAGACGCTCACGGCCCGCGTGATCGCCGTCGACAGCTTCGATCCCGCCGAGCTGAAGCCGCATTACATGTCGGCAGGGCACAACCGGCAGATCGCCAAAGCCGCGCTCAGCACGGCGGCCGAGTAAGCCAGCGGGTCAGCGCACATATTATGAAATAAGCAACCGGACAGGTTGAGACCAGAGTCGCGACCTTGAGATTGCTGATCGCAACCCGCAGGCGGATTGGAGATGTGACATGACCGACGTGAGCCCCGCCCCGACCCCAAACACTTCAAGCCGCATCGACGGCTTGAGCCAGCTCCGCGATTGGCGTTTCTCGATTGATGAACAACGGATAGCCTGGGCGACCTTCGATCGCGAGGGCGAGAGCCAGAACTCCCTGGGCCGGCGGCCGCTCGAGGAACTGGGCGTGATCGTGGGGCGGGTCGAAGCCGGCCAGCGGGACGGTACTATTCGCGGTCTGGGCATCCTTTCTGGCAAGGAAAAAGGGTTCATCGTTGGTGCCGACGTGCGCGAATTCGATCAGATCCATTCGGAAGCGGACGTTGTCGCTGGCATCACGCCGGTGACCGGCATGCTGGATCGCCTCGAGGCGCTGACGGTGCCCGTGGTGTGCGGCATTCATGGTTTCTGTCTGGGCGGCGGCCTCGAGTTGGCGCTGGCCTGCCATTGGCGGATCGCCACGCGCGACGAGAGCACGCGTTTGGGCTTTCCTGAAGTGCGGCTCGGGCTGTTCCCGGGCTTCAACGGCACATGGCGGTCGATCCGCCAGGCAGGGCCCATTTCCGCCATGCAGGCGATGCTGAGCGGCTCGATGCTGCGCGCCTCGGCGGCGCGCGGCATGGGGCTCATCGACGAGCTGGCATCAAGCCCTCAAAATCTGCCGTGGGCGGTGCGCCAAGCCATCGAGCGCAAGCGCAAGGCAAAGCCCGCCGGCATTTTCATGACGCTGCTGCGCCAGTGGCCCATACGCAGTTTTCTCGCCTCCCGCATGCGCACGGAAACCGCAAAAAAAGTGCGCGCCGAACATTATCCGGCTCCCTTTCGCTTGATCGATTTGTTCGAGCGCACGGGCGGCAACTTGACCACCATGAAAGCCGAGGAAACGGCGACCTTCGCGCCGCTGATGATGTCGGAGACCTCCATCAACCTGCGACGCGTCTTCCGCTTGTCGGAGATGATGAAGGCGCAGGCACCCAAGGATCTGAAATTCAAGCCCATGCGCGTGCACGTCATCGGGGCCGGCGTGATGGGCGCTGACATTGCCGGCTGGTGCGTCGCATCCGGCATGCAGGTCTCGCTGCAGGATCTCTCCGAAGAGCAGATCGGAAAGGGCATCGAGGGTCAGGCGAAGCTGTTCCAGCGCAAGTTCCGCACCAACGCAACGCGCGATGCCGCCAAAGCCCGCTTCCTGGCCGACCCGCAGGGTAAGAATCTCGCCCGCGCGGACGTGGTGATCGAAGCCATCGTCGAGAAGCTCGAGGTCAAGCAGAGCCTCTTCAAGACGATCGAATCCAAACTCAAGCCAGG
>JBKJYG010000198.1:0-8980 GCA_046715905.1 Hyphomicrobiaceae bacterium
GCCGAGATCACGGCGTTGCGCAAGGCCATCCAGGCCTACCCTATGGTTCCCGTCCTCAAGGCCCTGATCGCGCATTATCGGGAGGATCCGGTCTGGGCCGAATTGCGTCCCCCATTCACGGAAATGCCCGTCGAGGACGTGGAGAAAGCCATCAAGACGCTAGCCGATGCGCACGGCTTCAAGTTGAACTTTGCTGAAGCGGCCTAGGTTTTGATACAAAAAAACGGCCCTCTTTCCAGGTTGGAAGGAAGGCCGTGGTTGAGGCAACAGATGAGAGAGAGAGTGGGAGAACAACACGAAATTTCAGCACTGGATTGGGCGCCAGTTACGCCTGGACCCCGAAGTGGTCCGTCGGTACTCGTGTTCAATAGCCTCGATAAAACAGTTTGTCGAAAGTTCGCTAGCAACACGATTAAAGCTAAGCCGAGCCAATTCATACACCGTTAAGGTTTCTGAACGCGAGAGCCTGCGCAGCGGCGCCGCAGGCTTGCCTCAAGGGTGGCCCGGGTCGCTGGACCGCCGGGTTTCATGCGGCTATCGCAGTGCGGCCAGGCCAGCCTTGCGGATATCCGTGAGGGTCTGCTTTGGCGTCAGCGCCTCGGGGTCGACCTTGACCTCAATGACGGCGGGCTTGTTCGAGCGCAGCGACCTCTCGAACGCGGGGCGGAAGTCCTCGGTGCGCTCCACCGTCTCGCCGTGCGCGCCGAAGCTGCGGGCGTAAGCGGCGAAATCCGGGTTGACCAGCGTCGTGCCAACCACGCGCTCGGGATATTGACGCTCCTGATGGGCGCGGATGGTCCCATACATGCCATTATTGGCAATGATGGTGACGATACCGAGCCCGTACTGACAGGCGGTCGCCAACTCCTGTCCGGTCATCAGGAAACAGCCGTCACCGGCGAAGTTGACCACGGTGCGCGTCGGATCGGCAAGCTTGGCCGCGATCGCTGCGGGGAGCCCGTAGCCCATCGATCCTGAGGTGGGGGCGAGCTGACTGCGGTAGCCTTTGTACTCGATATAGCGATGCACGAAGCCCGCGTAGTTGCCAGCCCCGTTGGTCACGATACCATTCTCCGGCATGAGCTGGGAGACGGTCCGCACCACCTCCTCGAAGCGCACCGATCCGGGCGTGGCCACGGGCTGCGAAAAGGCCTCGTAAGCCTCGCGCAACAAACGCCGCTGCCCACTCCATGGCGTCGATGAGGGCTTGGGCAACGACGCGAGCAGGTCGGCGAACGTGGCGGCGTTGGCATTGATGGGAAGATCCGGCCGGTAGACCGACCCCAGCTCATTGCCCGAAGGATGCACGTGCACGAGGAATTGGCTTGGATTGGGAATATCGAGCAGCGTGTAGGTCGAGGTGGTCATCTCGCCCAGGCGGGCGCCGATCACGAGCAGAAGATCGGCCGAGCGAATAGCTGCGCCCAGCGTTGGCTCAATGCCGATGCCCGCGTGGCCAACATAGCAGGGATGCCGGTTGTCAACGTAGTCCTGGAAGCGGAATGCCGCCGCCACCGGCATGTCGAAGCGCTCGGCGAACGTTTCGATCTGCTTCTGGATGCTGCGGCTCCAACCCGGTCCACCAACGATCATCAGGGGCCGCTCGGCCGATGAGAGGGCCTGACGGAGGGCCGCCACGTCGGCCGGACTTGCCGACGGTTGCGCAAAGCGCGCGGGCTTGGCGTCGGCGGCCTCCCCCATGGCCGACAGCATGTCCTCGGGCAGACCCAGCACCACGGGACCGGGACGGCCGTTCTTGGCCACATGGTAGGCGCGGCTGACATACTCCGGGATGCGCGCCGTCGAACGGATCACCGCCGCCCATTTGACGAACGAAGAGAACAGTTGCTTGGTCTCGATTTCCTGGAAGGCTTCGCGGTCCTCGTGCTGCTCCCCCGGAAGCCCCAGGAACAAGATCATGGGCGTCGAATCCTGCTGCGCGATATGCAGCCCGGCCATGGCATTGGCGGCGCCTGGACCCCGCGTCACGAAGCACACGCCGGGCTCGCCCGTGACCTTGCCCCAGGCCTCGGCCATGATCGCGGCCCCGCCTTCCTGCCGGCAGATCACAGTCTTGATGGCGTTGGAATCATGCAAACCGTCGAGGGCGGCGAGAAAGCTTTCGCTCGGCACGGTGAAGGCTGCGCGCGCGCCCTGGGCTTCGAGCTGATCGATCAGGATTTTGCCGCCGTGCCGCATCTCAGTCGCGCTCCCGTGGTTCGCCAAAGATCCAAGGGGCCATGTTTAAGTGTCGTTCTGCCGGCGGGGTAGCGGAAAATGCGGCTGCGGATCTGCGGCTGACAGAACGAGCGACTAAGCGGCCGGTCGCGGCAAACACGGTGAAGCCCCCAGCATCCTGCTGCGAGGTGTCGCTGGAACGCCGACTCATAAGCGTCACAGTCAGTCCGTAAACGCTCGCATCGATAACTCGGTGTAGTCATCTGGGTCCTACGGCCGAGCTAGCCGTTTGAAGGCTGATCGGTATGCCATAAAGTGCGATGGCGGCGGCGTAGGCGTGCCGGTTGAATCCGCAGGAGCAAGGCATTGCATACGAGAGATGTAGACCGTGCCGGCGAGGTGCAGCCGGCCGGCGCCGAGGTCCGCGCCTGGGACGTCCCGACCCGGCTCTTCCATTGGGCTCTCGTTGTCGGGCTGGCTTTGGCGTGGGTGTCCCGCATGTATGGCGATGACGGCCTCGTCTGGCACACGTGGAACGGATGCGCGATCCTCGTGCTGGTGGTTTGGCGCGTCCTTTGGGGCTTCGTCGGATCGTCGACGGCACGCTTTTCGTCGTTCTTCTACTGGCCGTGGGCTGCTCTTAAATATGGTCTCGACTTCGCATTGCGCCGGCCCCGGCACTTTCTGGGCCACAATCCGCTCGGCGCCGGCGTGGTGCTGGCGCTGTTAGCACTCGTCGGCAGCATGGGGGTGCTCGGCCTGTTCGCATATGAGGATCGTGATCTCAATGTCGGAGGTCCGCTGTCCGGTCGGGTTCCGGACTGGGCCTGGGCGGCAGCCGCGAAGTGGCACGTCTACCTGTTCAACACGGTCCTGCTTGGGCTGATCGCGCTGCACGTGGCGGCAAACGTGCTCTATCTGGTTTGGAAGCGCGAAAATCTGATCAAGGCGATGATCACCGGCCGCAAGCCAGCCGATCACTACGAAGATCAGCAGGAGATGGTGGTGGTCGGCTCCGGGCGTGCGCTGCTCTGCTTCGTCGCAATCGCGGTTGTGTTCGGCGGCATTCTCCTGGCCGGCGGCAAGCTGCCCAATCTGAGATGACCGAACCTGAGGTGAACCAGCCTCAGCCCGAGGTTCCCAACCGCAGGCGCGGCAGCGGCATTCGATCGCTTGCTCGGCACGGGAGCATCTGTTGAACTTCGCCTTCGATCGCAGGCCCGGGACAGCGCGGCGCGACGATCAGACGGCGTGGTGGGCGGGAGTTCTATGCAGCGTTGCTCGTTTCAATTCGCGATGAGCCTTGGCCGGTGGGTCGCGGCTCGAACACCTGCCATGAGCCGCGCAGGGCCCCGGCACGCGCTGACCATGGCCGTCCTCGCGTGCGGGCCGGTCGCCGTTTCGGCGCAAGTGCCACCCCCGCCGGCAAGCGAGGTCGCACAGCCTCCCGCCCCACCGGGCGAGCCTTCAGCCGACGCCGCGGCGCCTGTCTCGGCTCTACGCCCGATCCAGCCGCCCGCCGATCCCGTCGCTGCCAAGGCCTTCTCCGTCCTCGAGACACACTGCGCGCGCTGCCACCAGGGCGGCCGTCTCAAGGGTGCCGCGCCGTCGGCCGGTTTCGGCAATATTCTGAGGCTCGACGAGGTGGCGCGCGATCCGGCCCTCGTGCGGCCCGGCAATCCCGACGGCTCGCCGTTGGTCACGCACATCTTGCGACGGCTGATGCCATTCGACGTCTACCAAAGCCGCGCCGGCGACGAGCGAGATGCGTCGCCTGTACCGGCACAGCCCGACAACAAGCCCTCCCTCTCGCCATCCCCGTCGGCGTCAGTGTCCCCGTCGTCATTCCTCTCCCCACCGGCGCCCTCGGCGGATGACATTCAGGCGCTCCGCTCCTGGATCGCGCGCTTGTCACCGGTTTCCGCCTGCGCGGGCCGCTCGCCGGTAACTGCGGCGGCCCTTTCTGACGCCGTCGCCAAGGTTGCGGCCGCGCGTCCGGCCGATGCCCCGCGCCTGCGTTTCATTTCGCTGGCTCACCTGCACAACGCCTGCGCCTCGGGCGAGGAGATGGCAGTCTGGCGTCAAGCCGTGGCCGTCATCCTCAATGGTCTGAGCTGGAAGCCGGCGCCGTCGCGATTCGATCCCATCGATGATCAACGCACGCTGTTTGCGGTTGACCTCGATGCGATCGGCTGGGTTCCCGCGCACTGGGATCGCATCACGCGCGGCGATCCGTTTGCGGCCGGCGTGCTCGCCCCCTTGCCGGACGCCGTGCGCGCGCCCTTCGCTTCGGAGCTTCCCATCGTGCGCGCCGACTGGTTCGCCAACATCGCGCTGCGCGCGCCGCTGTACTATGACTTGCTCGGTTTGCCCGTCCTCGACAGCGAGGTGGGCAAGCTCTCCCATTCCGACCTTGACGGCTCGCGGCGATCGGGCGCCGTGACCCGCCAAGCCGTTCCTTACTCCCAGTTTTCACGCCTGGGTCGCGTAATCGAGCGGATCAAACATCCCTACCGCATGTTTTGGTCGACCTACGAGGCGATCGCGCGTGATGCTCACGGACGCGATGCCGTCGAGCCGCATCTACCAGGGCCCGCCGAGGCCCTCCATGACGCCAGGCTCGGCTTGTTTGCTCTCCCCAACGGCTTTCCCGCCTTCTTCGCGGCCAATGCGCGCGGGCTGCGCACCGACACCCTGGCCCCCGACATCGCGCGCGGGTCGGTCGCGGGGCATCATGTCCTGCGTCCCGGTCTTGATTGCGCGGGGTGCCATCGGCTGGGCCCGCTTACAGGGAGCAACGAAGCGGCCCTCAGCGATGAAACCGGCCGGCTGATCGCCAGCGATCGCGCGGCAACGCGCAGCGCCTACATGCGGGCGGCCCTCGACCCCGACGCAGCGCTCGACGGGGTGGCCCCCGTCACGTCGCTGGCACGAGCATACCGCCGCCCAGTTGACCTTGCGCGAGCCGCGGCCGAACTCGGGATAGAGGCCGCACGCCTCGTGCAGCTCGCCGACGGCACTGGTCCCGGGGCGACGCTGGCCCGCCGCGTCGTGCAGGCCAGCGTTCCGCGCGCCGAATTTGAGTCTCGCTTCGAGCCGCTTCGGCAAGCCCTCAGTCTGCGCCCCGACGGCGAAAACCCCGATGCGGCCGCCGGCGACACACGTCGGCGTTCCAGTCCGGCCGCCCAAGCGTTGGCCGTCGCCGAAACGGCCGATCCGGGTCCCCAACTCGTCATCGTTTCGGACAAGGCAACCTATCGCAGCGGCGACACGCTCTCGCTGATCGTCACGCCGAGCATGGACTGTCACCTGACCCTGATCAGCGTCGACCAGAAAGGCCGCGGCACCGTCATCTATCCCAGCGACTTCGAGCGTTCGTCGCTGCTTCTCGCCGGGCGCGAGGTGAGGATTCCCGCGCAAGGCGCCCCGTACACGTTCCGCCTCAAGGACACCGGCCGGGAATCGGTGGTGGCGCTGTGCAGCACCGCGGGTATCGCCATCGACGGCATCCGGCATGATTTCGAGCGCCAGCGGTTCACCGATCTGGGGGACTACGCGGTGTTTCTGGCGCAGGCCTTGGCCAGCGATGCTCCGCCCGGCCAAGCTGAACCAACCTTGGAGACCGCAGGCAAAGCACCACGGCGCGGCTCCCGCGACCGGGGAACTTCCGAAGGGGCGTCCCGTCCGCGCGCCGATCAGGTCGCCCGGACCGCCATCCTCATCGAAATTAAGTGAGAAACGAGAGCTGCGGCCGTCATCGTCTGTTGCGGCAGACAAGCCCCCGGCGGCGGGCTAGAGTGCGCCGAAATCGAAGACCGAGGATCCTTTCATGTCTGTCACGAGTAAGCCTGCCACGAGCAAGTCCGGGTCGGCCAGGTCCACGGCCGCGCAGCCGGTCACCAAGGGACGTTGCCAGTGCCGGGCCATCGAGTACGAATTCGAGGGCAAGCCGAAGTGGGTGATGCACTGCCATTGCGAGAGCTGTCGCCGGGCCGTGTCCTCGACACTGGCCACCTATATCGGCGTTGACATCGGCCAGTTCCACTACCTCAAGGGCGAGCCCGCGGTGTACGAGTCCTCGCCCGGGGTCAAACGCTACTTCTGTCCGACGTGTGGTTCGCCCATGGCCTATGCCGGCGCGCGCTGGCCGAAGGAGGTGCATCTGTTTCACGGCACCCTTGAAAATCCCGAGGCTTGGCCGCCGACCGGACACGCGCATATCGGCGAGCAGGTGGTTTGGTTTGACGTGCACGACGATCTGCCGCGGTTTGATACGATTGCGGCCAAGGATGCGGTTCCGGTTCGCAAGGGCCCGCGCCCCAACTGACCCTGCAAGGCCTGCACCCAGTCGTTGGCGAGGGCCGTGCGCTGGAGATGCAGGCCTTTCGGGATCTGTTATAAAGTAGGCATGAGCCAACCGAACATCCCATCGCCAAACGCCGTCGTGACAGTCGGCCCTGTCGTCTTCGCGCAAACGCGGCCGATCGCGCTCTTCGCCGGCCCCTGCCAGATGGAGAGCCGCGCCCACGCGCTGGAAATGGCCTCCGCGCTGAAGGAGATTACGGCAAGGCTCGGCATCGGACTCGTTTATAAGTCCAGCTTCGACAAGGCCAACCGCACATCCTTGACGGGCCGCCGTGGCATCGGCCTCGCAGGCGCGCTGCCCGTGTTCGCCGAGATCCGCGAGAGCCTTGGCCTGCCCGTCGTCACCGACGTGCACGACGCCTCGCAATGCGCGCTGCTGGCGCCCGTCGTCGACGTGCTGCAGATCCCAGCCTTCCTGTGCCGCCAGACCGACCTGTTAATCGCCGCCGCTGTGACTGGACGCACCATCAAGGTGAAGAAGGGCCAGTTTCTGGCGCCCTGGGACATGCGCAACGTGGTTGCCAAGATCACAGGCAGCGGCAATCCGAATGTGCTGGTCACCGAACGTGGCGCTTCGTTCGGCTACAATACGCTGGTTGTCGATATGCGAAGCTTGGCCATTATGGCCGAGATGGGTGCGCCGGTGATCTTCGACGCCACACACTCGGTGCAGCAGCCCGGCGGCCAAGGCACCTCGTCGGGCGGCGATCGCCGCTTCGTGCCCGTGCTGGCGCGAGCGGCCGTGGCCGTCGGTGTTGCCGGTCTCTTCATCGAGACGCATCAGGATCCCGATCACGCGCCCTCCGACGGCCCCAATATGGTGCCGCTGCAATCGCTCGAGTCGCTGCTGCGCGAGCTGATGGCCCTCGATCAGGTCGTCAAGGCCCGGCGCATCGCTTAAGCTCAGGGCCGAGCAAGCACGGAAGGATGAGAGCCATGGCAACGGACATAACGCCCGGCCGCGTGAAAGAACTGCTGTCGGCCCCCGGCGAGATAGCCTTCCTGGACGTGAGTGAGGCGGGCACCTTCGCTGAAGGGCATCCCTTCTTCGCCATCCCGCTGCCCTACAGCCGGCTCGAGCTCGACGTCGAGCGCCTCGTGCCCAATCTGTCCGTCACCATCGTGCTTACGGACCGCGGCCCATCGGGATCGGACCAGACCGTGTCGGAAACGGCGGCCCGGAGGCTGGAAGCCCTCGGCTACACGCGTGTGCACGTCATGACGGGTGGCCTTGCCGGGTGGCGGCGCGAAGGCTTCAGCGTGTTCGACGGCGTCAATCTTCCATCGAAGACCTTTGGCGAGCTGATCGAGCACCAGCGTCACACCCCCCGCATCACGGCGGCAGAGCTCGAGGCCATGCGTGCGCGTGGCGAGGACATGGTGATCGTCGACGGGCGCACGTGGGACGAATACACGCGTTTCAATATCCCCGGCGGCATCAGTTGTCCCAACGGCGAGCTGGTGTGGCGCATCGACCAGATCGCGCCCGACCCCAGGACCAAGATCGTCGTCAATTGCGCCGGGCGCACGCGCTCGATCATCGGCGCGCAGACGCTGATCGATTTCGGTCTCGCCAATCCCGTCGTGGCGCTCGAGAACGGCACGCAGGGCTGGTGGCTACACGGACTGACGGTGGAAAAGGGTGCCGACCGCGCCGCGCCCGCAGACCCCGGCGACAAGGCTCAATGGAGGGTGAAGCGCGATCGTGCGCTGGCCCACGCAACGCGCCATGGCGTCCGAACGCGCACGGCGGCCGAGGTGTTGGCCTGGGTAGCCGACGCGAGCCGCACGACCTACCTGCTCGACGTGCGAACGCCGGAAGAATTCGCCGGCGATCCACTGCCGGGCTTCGTGCATGCGCCAGGCGGGCAGTTGCAGCAAGCCACCGATCAATGGGGGGGCATCAAAGGGGCCCGCCTGCTGCTCGTCGATGGCGTCGGCGAAGTGGTGCGGGCGCCGATGGTCGCCGCATGGCTGCGTCAGCTCGGGCATGAAGCAGACGTGCTCTCCCGGGACGAGGCCACGGCGCGTGTTTTCGCTGAAGCCGGGCTGGCCGAGATCCGCCGCCCGCGTTTTGACGCCGAGCGAATAAGGTTGCGGTCCGTTTCGCCATCGGACGTATTGGCAATGATCTCCGGTCGCAGCGAAACGGTCATCGATCTCAGGGCCAGCGGCGACTACCGCCAAGCGCACATTCCCGGATCGGTCTGGTCCATCCGTCCGCGTGTCGCGCAGACGATCGGCGATCCGAGCCAGCCGGTCGTGCTGGTGGCCGACGAACTCGGCATCGCCCGCATCGCGGCGCTCGATCTGCACGAGGCGGGGGTGGCCGACGTGGCGCTCCTCGCGGGTGGCCTCTCGTCCTGGCGTGCCGCCGGCCAACCGCTTGGGGCTTCACCCGAGACGCCGTCCGACTCAGGGCGGATCGACTTCATCT
>JBKJYG010000199.1:0-5282 GCA_046715905.1 Hyphomicrobiaceae bacterium
GTTTTCGGCGGCATCGGCTTGGGCTGGGAGCAGACCTTCAACCTCGCCTATCTGCAGCTCTGGGGAACGATGAAGGATGAGATCCTTCCAGCCGTTCCACTGTTCATTTTCATGGGCTACATGACCGAGCAGGCCGGCCTCATGGAGCGATTGTTTGGGGCGCTCCGAAGCCTTCTGGCGCCGGTGCGCGGGTCGCTCTACTTGGCCGTTATTCTAACCGCGACGATCTTTGCCATGGCCACCGGCATTGTCGGCGCGGCCGTCACGGTGCTCGGCATCATGGCCGGCCCGATGATGATCAAGGCGGGCTACGATGCGCGGCTCTCCGCGGGCGCCATCGCGGCCGGCGGGACGCTGGGCATCCTCATTCCCCCAAGCGTCATGCTGGTGGTCATGGGGCCGACCATGGGCGTGCCCGTGAACCTGCTCTACTCGGCTGCATTCGGGCCAGGCTTTCTGCTGGCGGGTTCCTATGTCGTTTACACGTTGGTGCGAAGCTTCATCAATCCGAAGCTCGGACAGCCGATGACCATTGATGAGCGCAAAACCGCCTACCACGAGATGACGAGCGAAAAGGTGGGCGGTCCTGTTATCGCACTCGGGCTGCTGTGCCTGGTCGTGATCGCGGGGTTGCTCGGCAAATTTGTTCTGGAAAGCGTCGGCCTCAGAGAGCCGCTCATGTGGGGCGTTCCAACGGCGATGCTGGCCGCGTTTGCTGCGGTTCAATATGTCCGTAGCGCGTATTTCCGCGCCGTCGTGCTGGGCATCGCGCCATTGAGTGCCCTGATCGGCTTCACGCTGGGTACGATCTTGCTCGGCCTTGCAACTCCGACCGAAGCAGCATCGTGCGGCGCTTTCGGCGCGGCACTGCTCGCCCTGCTCTATGGTCGCCTCAACATGAAATCCATGACCAACGCGGCGGTGGGCACGATGGTGACCTCCGCGATGGTGCTGTTTCTTGCGGTTGCGTCCAACGTGTTCGGGGCTGTGTTCACGAAGCTCGGAACGGCCAACCTCATCACCAACACGCTCATTGCCCTGCCGCTCGGCGATTGGTGGAAACTGGCGCTGATCATGGCCATCATCTTTATACTTGGATGGCCCTTCGAGTGGCCGGCAATCATCCTGGTATTCTTGCCGATCGTGCTGCCGGTGGTAGAGAAACTGCAACTCGGCTTGAGCAAGCTTGATTTGCTGATCTGGTTCGGAGCGCTGACAGCCGTCAATCTGCAAACGGCTTTCTTGAGTCCACCCGTCGCAATGTCGGCATACTATTTGAGAAACGTGGTGCCTCAATGGAGTCTATCGACAATTTACAAGGGCATGTCGGATTACATGGTCATTCAGGTGATTGTATTGATCCTGCTGATGCTGTTTCCGCAGATCGCGCTGTGGCTGCCCAATAGCTTGAAGTAGCTCGATTGCGGCGCGAATACGATAGGCATCCGTCAAGTGAGGGCGAGGGTTGGGGACGTTGCCCACTCCCTCGCTAAGTTTGGGCGCCGGTTACCATGACGCTGCCCCGCGCGGAAAGCACAGCCTTATTTCTGAGGGCGCTTCTTCGCCCATTCCGTGTACTTCTTGGCCTTCTCATGCAGGTCGTCGTAGTAAGCCTGATACTCGGCCCCGACCATCACCTTGACTGCTAGACCGACCTCCTCGAGCTTTTTTGTATGCTCGGGATCAGCCATCGCCTTTTCCATAACGCCTTGGAGCTTGGCGACGAGCTTCGAGTCCATGCCCTTGGGACCGACTATTCCACGTGTGGAGTTCGACAGCACGGTGGGGAAGCCCAGTTCCTTCATCGTCGGCACGTCGGGCAGAAACTTCGATCGCGCGGGGTCTGTGACGGCCAAAGCGCGGACTTGTCCGCCTTTGACCTGCTTCACGATCGAACCAACGTTGTCGAACGACACATCGACGTTGCCGCCCAGCGTCTCCTTCATCTGCGCAGCGCCTCCCTCGAGGTGGACGAGACGGAACGTCACTCCGGGAGCTGCTTCTTCGAGCATCAGGATGGCGAGGTGATCATCCGAAAGAATGCCAGTCGTCGCGGCTTTGACCGTTCCAGGAGCGGCCTTCGCAGCGTCGATGACATCCTTCAGCGACTTGAACGGGCTTTCCGCGCGCACCCAGATGACGCCAGGGTCCAGCACTTGATTGATGATCGGCGTAAAGCTTTTGATATCGAAGATCGCCTGCCGCTCGGCATCGGTAATGACGGTATTCAGGCCGGGCAGATTAACAAACCCGATGTAGTAGCCATCGGGCTTTTGACGCGACAGCTCCGTCCAGCCGACCTGCCCTCCGGCGCCGCCCTTGTTGACGACGACGATTGGCTGGCCGATCGCCTTCTCGGCGATCGAGGCGACGATGCGAGCGCCGATGTCGGTCGAGCCTCCCGGCGGATAGGCCACCATCAGTTGGATCGGTTTGGATGGGTAGTCCTGCGCTGCGGCGGGCATTGCCCCCATCGCCAAGACGCCCAATAGTCCCGTGAGCCAAGCTTTCATTTTGCCTCTCCTGCACTGCACTGTTGTTGCGGTCGACGGTCACCGACATGATGGTCGGATCTGGGTTTAGTCGCTGCTGCCTCCGCGGATCTCCTTGGGAGCAAGCTGCAGCGCCGATATGGCCAGGATGACGGCGCAGCAGATCAGCAGTCCCAGCGAGATTGGGCGCGTAAAGAAGATCCAAAAATCGCCGGCCGACATTTCAAGTGACGTTCGCAAAGATTTCTCGAGCTGCGGGCCGAGAATGATACCTAGGACGGCCGGAGCGAGAGGAAAATCGAGTTTCCGCAGCGCATAGCCGATGATGCCGAACAGGAGCATCACCCAGATATCGAACACGCTCTGATTGATACTGTAGGCGCCCAGAATACAAAACAGCAGCGTGCCGACGGCAATATATTGATAGGGCACGTCCAGAATTTTAGCCCACAACCCCACCAGCGGCAGATTGAGGACCAGCAGCAGCACGTTGCCGATAAAGAAGCTCGCGATGATCGCCCACACGAGCTCGGGCTTCTCTTGGAACAGGAATGGACCCGGCGTCAGGCCGTTGACAATGAAGGCCCCCATCAGCACCGCAATGGTCGGAGATGAGGGAATTCCAAGCGTGAGAAGCGGCACCATCGAGGCGTTCGCGTAGGCGTTGTTCGCGGTTTCTGGACCGGCCACGCCTTCGATCGCGCCTTTGCCGAATTCACCTGGGTTTTTCGAAATCCGCTTCTCGAGGATGTACGACATGAATGTGGGGATGATGGCTCCGACGCCGGGTATCAAGCCAAGGAAAAATCCGATGCCCGTGCCCCGCGCGATCGCGCCCAGCGACCGGTTCCATTCTTCACGATTAGGCATCAGACGCGACAGATTGGTCTTTACAATTTCGCGCACTGGCGATTCCACGGTCACCAGAATCTCCGCCACGCCAAACAGGCCCATGACGACCGGGATAAAGCCGATGCCGTCGTAGAGATCGGGGACGCCGAAGGTGAAGCGCGGCGCGCCCCTGACCGGGTCGATCCCCACCATCGCCAATAATAGACCAACGACGGTCATCATGATCCCAGCCACCAGCGAGCGTCCCGCCAGACCCGTGACAAGACACAGACCGACAAGCATCAGCGCGAAAAATTCAGGCGGACCGAAACTCAAAGCCAGACGCGAGAGGGGTGTGGCCACCACCACCAAGGCCACCGTCGCGGCGATCCCGCCGAGAAAAGATCCGATCGCGGCAATGCCAAGCGCAGTCCCACCGCGGCCCTGCCGGGCCATCTGATATCCGTCGATACACGTGATGACGGAAGCGGCTTCGCCCGGCACATTCAACAGGACCGACGTGATCGTACCCCCATACATAGCGCCGTAGTAGATGGCGCAGAGCATGATGATGGCCCCGGTCGGATCGAGTTTGAACGTCAGCGGGATGAGAATAGCCGTTCCAGCGGCCGGCCCAACGCCCGGCAAGACGCCGATGAGCGTGCCCAGGACACAGCCGATGAGAGCAAACAGCAGGTTCATCGGCGAAAGGGCCGCGCCGAAACCTGCCATCAGGAAGTTCAACGTTTCCATGCAGTCTGCGTGTCCTTAGATGCCGAGCATGCCAATCGGCAAGGGCACTTTGAGCCAATGATAAAACACGTGGAAGACCCCAAAGCTGGCCACGAGGACGAACGGAATACCGATGATCAGTGACGTAGCGCCGAGAGCTGGCAACAGCAGAGCGGTAAAGCCAAGCGCGGTCAGGCGGAAGCCCAGGGGTTCGAACGCCGCGATGGCAACCGCAAGCAGGGCCAGCACGACGAGGATACGCCATCCAGAACTTCGGCTCGGAAGCAATTCGGCAACCGTCGGCCCGATCTGCCGCTGCCTTGTGACCTCGACGAGCAAGATCAGCGCGAGCGTTGCGCCCAGCAAGCCAAGCCAGAGGGGAAAGAAACCAGGCCCTGGCCCTAGAACGTCGTTGAGGGGAAGGCTCGTCGCTTTCCAAATTGCAAATGCAAACAGTGCTCCAAAGCACAGGCTCGCGAGTTGCCAGCCGCGTTTCAAGTTCAACCCTCCCTAGGCGACGCGCATGCTTTTTTTGAGGACCCTAGCATGCCGTCAGCAGGATCAGCAAACGGCCTCCGTCGTCGGTGTCGCCTGACCAGGATGCAGGGGTCAGCGCTCGCGAAGCTCGCTGGGCGTGGTGCTCGTCGCTGTGGAAACCACATCGCGTGGCGCTGAGATCAGACAAGGCGGCGTGATGTTTCCAACAACGGCAGCACGCTTTTGCCTTGGCCCCTGCCGTGGCTGACTGAGCTGCCGGACGCGCGGCTTCTATCGGCGCGTTCAAGTTAGCGAGAGAACAGCCCGAGACTGGCATCCTTCTTGCGTGAGATTCGCAATCACACACGTTGACCGATTCAGGGTCACCAGCAGGGATGCGAAGCATGGCGTACGTCACACCTCAGAGCGAACCGCCGCTATCAAGGTTACGGCCCAGGCTCCTCGTCCTCAGCCTGCTTGTGGGTCTATCGGCCTTTGGCGCGGATATGGCCAAAGCCGATCCCGCCGCGACGCTCGACGTTGGCTCGATCTGGTGGAGTGAACTGCATACGCGCGACCCCGAGCGGGCACGCAATTTCTACGCCCAGGTTATCGGCTGGACACCAAAGGTGGTGGCACTTGATGACCAAACGCGGCCGTCGTTGCCGGGCGAAAAGGATTACACCCTCTTTACCATGGGCGGGCGCGAAGCTGCGGGCGCGCTGAAGATTGAAGGTGATGCTGCGGACA
>JBKJYG010000200.1:0-2609 GCA_046715905.1 Hyphomicrobiaceae bacterium
AGGCGGCCATTGACGATCTCGAGTGTGTTGGCGCGGTGGTGGTCGAAACCGACCCGGGCCGCGATGGCCGAGGTGAAGAAGGTGAAGCCCCCCGAGACGAGCGCCGTCAGCGCGCCGTTCGCCTTCATTGTGGCCACAAGCGTGCGTGCGCCCGGCATCAGCGTTATGCGGTTCTCAAGAACGGCCCGCAGGTCGGACAAAGTCAACCCCGCAAGCAAGCTCAGGCGTGCCCGCAGAGCCTCCTCAAAATCGAGTTCACCCCGCATGGCGCGTTCGGTGATCGCCGCGATGCGCGGCTTGAGACCGAGCACGCCGGCCATCTCGTCGATGCACTCCTGCGCGATGATGGTGGAATCCATGTCGGCAACGAGCAGCTTCTTGCGGCGGTGCTCCGCGGCGACCACGCCGACGTCCAGGCCGACCATGTCGCTCCTGCTGGCGACGGCCGCTCGGATACTCTCCGCAGCCGCCCGGTCGGGGGCCTCAAAGGTCATGTCGCAGGCCAGCCGCGGTGCGAGCCACCGCGTTTTCCCGAACGACGCCATGCCGCTCCCAGCCACCTGGTCAACCGCGTCTTCGGCGAGCTGGCCCTCGACAGAACCGATCAGAACGAGAGCGAAAGCGGGCATGCGACGAGTCCTTGCAAGGAGCTCTTCAGCTTACGTTCGAGATAGCCGCGATCTGGCGCGCGGGCGACGAACGTGGCCGTGGTCGATTTCGGTTATCACGGAATAATGGCTGGCGGCGACCTGGGCCGCCCCCATCCCCGCCACCAATCCCAAGCCGAGCCACCACCCGGCAATGGGCCTACCAAGATCCGGAATTGACGCCCGAAGACCGTCGGGGCCTCTGCTCGCCGTCATCGACAGCATCGGGGTTCAAACGTGCCGGAGGGCTTCCTGACGGATTGATAGCGCGCGATCCTGCCATCCTGATAAACCGGCTCTTGCCTGACCTCATAACAGGGGCACGTCACGTTGAGTTCAGCCGGCTTCACGGACGGTTGCGGCGTCGGGGTTGGCGTTTCCGGCCGTTTGAGGGTTGGTTCCAGTCCCAATTGAGCAACCGCACAAACCGGCAGGAGGCACAACACAGCCGTCAGAACAAGCGTGCGCACCAAACACGACCTCCTATCCAGATTCAATTCGTTTTACATTTAATCTCGGACGGAGCGTTGCGCGCCGCCTCGACGACAATGGTGTTCCATAATTCAAGGTCGGTCGCCAACTTATAGTGCACCAGCACATACGCCGCAAAATCCAGCGTCGTGCGCGCGGTAATGGGAAGTACGAAGTCGGTCTCGATTTCTCTGAACCGCTTTTGCAGAGCGGTCGACATTTGCGCCAATCCATCCGGCAGCTCGTTCTGCCTGATCAAATGTTGCAGCGCTTCGGGGCGTTTCGCATCCGCGGGCGCGAAGCGCATCAGGAACTCCGCATTTAGAACGTCGCGCAGACCCAGCCTGATCACGAGGGGGCGCAGCAACAGCTGGCCGCTTTCGAAGGGGTCGACCCAGGAAAATTTTCCGCTTCCGATGCAGCGTCCAGTCCGTTTGGTGATTTCTTGCGACCAGTTTTCTTCGAGATGATCCGCAACTATTCCACTGCTCTGTAGGAATTTTTCACTGACATCCTGCAACAGAGCGATGGACGCATTGATGCTCTCGTTGGCGTGACCGAAAAAGGTATTCTTCCAGGCGTATCGATCTTCGGTTCCGCGGTCCTGAAACGCTGAGCCGCTGCTTCCCAGCCGGCTCAGCGACGGATCAATGGTGATAGCCAACATGGCCGCGCGCCGCTTCTGGTCCTTAAGCGACGTACGCATTTGTGCAAACAAGGTAAGAAGCCCCGTGTTGTCTGCCAATGCACCATCAGCCAGGAAAAGCTGTTGGCCCTGAAAAAGTATCTTCTTGCCGCAGTGTTTGAGCGGCATATTGGGATAGGCGATTGGAAAGGCTGATGACGCGTAGACAGCATCAGCGAGCTTGATGCTGGCCGGCGCAAGCGTTGAAGAAATCATGTCGTTGGCCGTCACAAGCTCGCGCGGATCATGCAGCCGCCCCCAATAATTACGCGGCAAGAAATAGGTCGTATCTACGGCGTGCTTTGAAAAAATGAAACGCACATGGTTCGCCACGTCGAATGCATTGATAAAGAGTGCCGGCCGTGGAGGGAGATCGGCGATCGTGGCCGGACCAAACAGCAGTTCTTCATATCGTTCCCTGGCCAACGATCCACGATTGTAGTCACTGAATAGCCATTTGCCCCACACGGTCGGACTCAGCAGGGCGGACCGCTGCAGATCTTCACGGAAGGGCAAAGCCATCTTGTCGAGGAAGGACGACCATTCCGGCCCATCGGCCTCCGCCTTCCGCAAGCGCTCGATATTTTGAGCAAAATAAGCCGCGGTGAATGAACCGCCAGACACAGAGGACATCAGATCTATCTGACCGAGCAGGTCTGCCCCCTGCAGGGCCGTGTTCGTCGTAGGAATACTAAGCCCGCTGCGGCGCATCTCACGCAAGACGGCCGCGGCAAGATAGGCTGCTCGGCTCCCGCCGCCGGACAGCGCGAGCCCCAGGGCAACGCTATTCAGTTCCAGGGGCGAAT
>JBKJYG010000201.1:0-6665 GCA_046715905.1 Hyphomicrobiaceae bacterium
CAATCATTGACCTGTCCGAAGGCGATCTCTGCGGCATCCAGCCGGGCGACGGCATCGGCTGCGTCGTGCTGTGAAAACCAGGCTTGCACCATGTGGTCCGTTTCGGGCCGGTTCGCGAGCCGGGCGGGGCTGGTGGCAAACCTTGGATCCAGCCCGGCTTTTGCATTCCCCAGCACATTTGCGGCGAGGGCCCGCCATTCGCGATCATTCTGGATGGAAATCAAGATCGGGACGCAATCCTTGGTCGTGAACACGCCGTACGGGGCAAGCGAGGTGTGCGATAGCCCGATGCGCCGGGGCGGCGCACCATAGCGGCCCTGCAGCAGCGGCACGGCCATGTAGTCGGCCATGGTGTCGAACATCGAGACCCGGATGTGGGTGCCGCAGCCGCTGCGCTGGCGCTGAATGAGCGCCTCGAGGATCGCCTCGTAGGCATGCAGCCCGGTTGAGATATCGACGATCGAAACGCCTACCCGCGACGGGGACTCTGGACCTCCGGTCACCGAGGCAAGACCTGATTCAGCCTGGATCAGGAGGTCATAGGCTTTGCGTTGTGCATACGGACCTTCGTCGCCGTAACCCGAGATCGAGCACGCGATCAGCCGCGGGTGACGCTGGCACAAGCGCTCAGGATCAAGTCCGAGCTTGGTCAGCGCGCCGGGTTTCAAGTTCTGGATGAAGACGTCGGCACGGGCCACAAGGGCGTCGAGCAATAACCGGTCGGCGTCGTTCGTCAGATCGACGATCACCGATTCTTTGCCGCGGTTGAGCCAAATGAAATAGACGCTCTCCCCGTTCAGAAGCTGGTCGTAGCCGCGAGCGAAATCCCCCTCCGGACGCTCGATCTTCAGCACCCGGGCGCCCGCATCCGCCAAGCGGCGGCCACACATGGGCGCGGCGACAGCCTGCTCGAGGGAGACCACCAACACGCCATCGAGAGGCTTCGCCATCTGCCGTTCCCGTCACGAAAACCCGCGTTGCCTTGGACGGGTGCTCAACGTCTTAGCCTTGCCGCCGATGTGCGGCGTCCAACTGCTCTTGCAGGGCCACGCGTCGCACGTCAAGGACGGGTCTGCAGCCGTTTCCACCGCATTTCGGGCTTATTGAGGGGGTCTAACCGCGCTGCTGCAATGCCATGGGGACGTGTCGCATGCGAAGGTACTGGATGTCAGGGCGCACCGGCCGCGTTCTCCTTGCTGCCGCGTGGTGCGCGGCGAGCCTAGGCGACACTGCCGTTCGAGCCGCGGCGCCAGCCAACCTGCAGCGCGACGGTAGCCTCGAAATTGCCGGCCGCAAGCTCAGGTGTGCTGGCGTGCGCAATCGATTGGACAGTCGCCTCCCCAATATTGGCGTCGCGGTTCCCGATGAAGCCCTTCTCGTTCTCAATCCCTCGTTGCTGGACCGGGAGCCGGAGCTGGTGCGGCTGTTCGTCTTCTTCCACGAATGCGGTCATCATCAGGTGGGCGGCAGCGAGTTGAAGGCGGATTGCTGGGCTGTGGAACGCGGCGTCGAGGAGGGCTGGCTCGACAAACCCGGCTTGGCGCAGGTGTGCACGTCGTTTGGCGATGCTCCGCAATCGGCAACCCATCCGTCGGGAAAGCGCCGCTGCGCCAACCTCGACCAGTGCTTTGCGCAGGCCGTGCGTTCGCCGGGTCGCCGCCCGCTCCCGCCACTCGATGCAGCCCTGCCGAAAGAGATTGCAGCCCTCCTTGCGTCCTCGGCAGCCCCACAGCTCGTCTCCGGACCCAAGCTCATTCGTACGGGCCTGCTGCGCTAGCGACGGCGTCGTGTGCCTTGGCAGCGCCGCACTTGAGCCATGCACCGGTCGAAATGGCCCGGCATCATCAGCCCCATGTCCAGGCGATCACCAGAGGCTTTGACGTGTCCCGTATTTCAGCTTTGAGTTTGCCCTTGGTCCGCTTCGCGGCGGCATGGATCGCCGCTTGTTTGGGGCTGGGAGGGATTGTCGCCTGCGCGGCGCCCGTTCACTCGGGCAACGATCAAGCCATGCTCCCCTTGGTGGTGGGCTCGGCCTTCGCGGTGCCGGCATTGGCGGTCTGGCTGCTCACGCTCGTGCGGCGGGTTGCATTTCTCGCCGGGCCGCTCCTCTCGGTCCTTACCTTGGCCTTGATCCTCCTGGTCATTGTTGACCTGGTGGAGCCACAGCTGCTGGACCGTTGGCGGATCTGAACTGATGGAGGGTGGGGCGCTTCACCCTGTTGCGAACCGGTCACGGGTTTTGGCGTTCAGTGCCACCATTGAGCCACAAAGCCCGAAGATGGTCGGCATTCGCACGGGATCAGGTCGTAAGGCTGGTCCCTGGCGAGGGAGGTTTTGCGGCAACATTTACGTTTGGTCGGCAATAGAGGTCAAAACGTTCGATCAGTCGAGAAGGCCAAGCCGGCATGTCAATCAAAGCTGCGCCTTGCGGAACTACGCCGATCCAGTTGGTCCGGCGGTCAAGGGCGAGGTCATTCAATCCAGGCGGAAAGGCCGAAGTTGCTTGCTATGCGGATATCTAAGTTGCGCGTCATCTCGCTGGTCGGGTTGCTTTCGGGGCTGAGTTTCGTGCTCGCTCCCATGACGATGGTCTGCGCCACCGAACCCGCGCCCGCTCCTCGGGTCGAGACCGGGGCGTCAGAGGGGGCGCTCGATGAGGGGCTCAAGGCCTACCGGGCCGGAGGGTGGCAATCGGCCTTGTTGGCGCTGACAAAGGCTGCCGACGACGGCCTGATCGCGGGGCGCTATCATTTGGCGCGGTTTTATGCGGATCCGGCCAACCCCGCCCGAGACCACGCGCGCGCCTACGCATTGTTTCACGCCATCGTCGACGAGTTTGCCGCCACGATCGATGTCGATGATGACGTGCGGGCGCCTTACGTCGGAAGATCGTTGACGGCTCTGGCCCGCTATTCGCACCGCGGATTACCCGATGTTGGCGTGAAGCCGTCTGCCGAGACGGCGGCGTCCTATCTGCAGGAAGCGGCCACCTTCTTTCGTGAGTCTGATGCGCAATTCGAATTGGCGAAACTCTATCTCACAGGGGAGGGCGTTCGGGCGGATCCCAAGACGGCGCTGAACTGGCTGGTGGTGCTGACCCAGCAGGGTCACGCCGGCGCACAGGCATTTCTGGCCGACCTCTATTGGCGGGGGCATCATGTGCCGAAGGACGAGCACCGGGCTTTGGCCTTGATCAGTGTTGCCGTCGAGCACGCCCCGGCTCACGAACGGATCTGGGTCGAAGATTTCTACCAGAACATTTTTTGTGGCTCATCAGCGGCGCTGCGGCATCAATCGAGCGGGCTCATTGCCACGTTCAAGAAACAATATGCACCCCGAGCGGGGATCGATGAGGCTGACCGCATCGCCGACGCGAGCCCGCTGCCTTTGCGAACCTGCGGCAATGGTGAGCCGCTTCCCGCTTTGCGCGAACGTGGCGAAAATCCCTCCATTCCGAAATCCCTCGATCGCAAGAGTTCGACCCGCTCCAGTGAGGGCGGCGTAATGGGCATTAACGCCGCTCCTCCGGTTCGCTAACGATCGAGCGCGGTCACGCAGCCGACTGGCCGGCTTCAGGTGAGTTCGACCCAGACCGGCACGTGATCGGATGGCCGCTCCCAGCCCCGTGTGTCCCGGTCAATTCCCACCGAAATCAGCCGATCGGCGGCGCGCGGCGACAGCAGAATATGATCGATGCGGATGCCGTGGTTCTTCTGCCAGGCGCCGGCCTGATAATCCCAGAACGTATAGATGCCGGGTTCGGGATGGATGGCCCGAACGGCATCGGTCAATCCAAGCGCGTTCAACCGGCGCCAAGCCGCGCGGGACTGAGGCTGGAACAGCGCATCGTCGACCCAGGCGGATGGGTTTTTTGCGTCCACTGGATCGGGTATGACGTTGAAGTCGCCGGCGAGAAGGAATGTTTCCTCCTCGGCGAGCCGCCGGCGGGCGTGACCCTCGAGTTGTTCCATCCAGGCCAGCTTATGATCGAACTTCGGCGAGCCGATCGGGTTGCCGTTGGGAAGATAAAGGTTGCCGACGCGTATCGGTCCGTTTGGGCTCGTCACCAAAGCCTCGATGAACCGGCATTGCAGCGGGTCGGGTTCGCCCGGAAGGCCGAACACGACATCTTCCATCGGGCTTTTCGAGAGGAGGGCCACGCCGTTGAAGCCCTTTTGGCCGTGCAGCCGAACATTGTAACCGAGGGATTCGATCTCGAGGTTCGGAAACCCCTCATTGACAGACTTGATTTCCTGCAAGCAGAGCACGTCCGGGTTTGCGGACTTGAGCCACGTGCATAAGGCGCCGATACGCGCCTTGACCCCGTTGATGTTCCATGTCGCGATTTTCACAGCTTGAGACTTGACCTTGAGCTCCGGCGCATCCGTGCTGCCGCGTCCTGTGACCGTTCTGGGCAGGCCGCGTCAGAGAGAGAAGCTCGTGCCGCAGCCGCAGGATGCCGTGGCGTTCGGATTGTGGATGCGGAATGAAGCACCAATGATATCATCCACGAAGTCGATTTTTGATCCTGCCAGATAGCCGAGGGACACCGTATCGATGACGACACGGGCGCCATCCCGCTCGATGATGATGTCATCGGCCTCTCCCTGACGGACGAGGTCGAACTTATACTGAAAGCCCGAGCACCCCCCGCCTTCGACGCTGACCCGCAGCATCGCTGGTGCCTGTTCGGCTTCGGCGATCTCGGCGATCCGCCGTGCCGCTTCATCCGTCACCGTGAAATCAAGCACGTCCGACATTGAGTCCGACCTTTCAGGTGGATCCAGGTCTACTGCGAGGCGGGCAACCGGGGGTTGGGACCTTGTCTCGACTCTGCCAACACCCTACCACACCTTAGATAAGCGCTGGTCTTTGTTTAGGAAGGGCTCTTACCACGCGGATAAGGCTCGACCCAGCGAAACGGAAGGCACCGCGATGCCAGACCTTGGTCGAAATCATCGAGATTTGAGCGCGGCAGGTCTTCCCGGCCCACCGCCGCGATCTGTGGCCTCGTGGGCGGTTGATGCAACTGCAAGTCGCGGTCGACTTTATCCCGAAGCACCGTGTCCGATGCGAACCGTGTTTCAGCGTGACCGCGACCGCATCGTGCACGCCACGGCCTTTCGCCGGCTGACCCACAAGACCCAGGTGTTCGTATTTCACGAAGGCGATCACTACCGCTCCCGCCTGACCCACAGTTTGGAAGTGGCTCAGATCGCCCGCACCTTGGCGCGTCTGTTGTCGCTGGACGAGGATCTGGCAGAAGCGCTGGCGCTGGCCCATGACCTCGGCCATCCCCCGTTCGGCCATGCGGGTGAGCGGGCACTCGATCACGCCATGGCCGGAGCGGGCGGATTTGATCACAATGCGCAGAGCTTCGCCGTCGTGACACGGCTGGAGCGCAAGTACGCGCGCTATGATGGCCTCAATCTGTCACTCGAAACGCTCGAGGGATTGGTGAAGCACAACGGACCGGTGGCCGTCGACCAGCAGCCGCGACTGGGGGCCGAGTTGGAAGCGGCCGGGCTGGCCGAGGCTTTCCAGCTTGGTTGGCACGGCCCTGGCGAGGCCCAGGCGGCCTCCATCGCCGATGATATCGCCTACAACAATCATGATATCGATGATGCCTTGAGAGCCGGGCTAATCGCGCTGGAAGACCTAGTTGACGTACCGGTCGCCGGGGCCTTTGTTCGTGACGTGCTGGGAATGCGTGAGCTGATCGAGCCGCGACGGCGCATGTACGAGGTCAACCGGCGCATGATCACCGCCATGATCGCGGACGTGATCTCGGCCTCGAGGGCGCGGCTTCAAGCGACATCGTTTGGGCATGCCGACGCGATCCGGCGTGCGGGCAACCCGGTCGTGACTTTCTCACCGGCCATGGCCGACGCCGTGTCCGGATTGCGCAACTTTCTTTTCCGCCACGTATACAGGCATGAAAGCGTGATGCGGGCAATGCGCGGCGCCGAAGACATCGTTGGTGATCTGTTTGCGCGCGACACCGCAGAGCCTTCGACGCTGCCGACGGAGCGGGCGGCCCTGTTGGGCCGGACCGATCCGGCAGAACGGAACCGCGGCATCGTCGATTTCATCGCTGGAATGACGGACCGCTTCGCTGTGGCCGAGCATCGGCGCTTGTTTGACGCTACTCCTGAATTGGGTTAGGCGGGCGGTCGGACCAGCGCCCCCGCGGAATGCGGCAGAGGCTGGCGTTCCTCCGGCGTTGCTGGCCGGCGGGCGGTTGAAACGCACGAGAGCAGGAGGACCTATGAACGTCTTCGCCCATGTCGCGGAGCGCATCGAAGCCGCGCTGGCGCGCCTCAAGGCGGAGGGTATCGTGCCAGCCGATCTTCTCGAGGTCGCCGTCGAGGTCGAACTGACGCGCGATAGCCGGCACGGGGATTTGGCCTCGAACGTGGCGATGATATTGGCCAAACCCGCGCGCATGAAGCCTCGGGCGATCGCCGACGCGCTCGCCGAGCGGTTGAGGGGCGATCCTGCCTTTGCCAAAGTCGAAGTTGCGGGTCCTGGGTTCCTGAATGTCACGCTACCCATCGAGGTTTGGCAGAACGTCGTTGGCGACGTGCTCAGCCGTGGCGCGGCCTACGGGCGGTCGAGCATGGGTCAGGGAGAAGCCACCAACGTCGAATATGTCTCGGCCAACC
>JBKJYG010000202.1:0-4053 GCA_046715905.1 Hyphomicrobiaceae bacterium
CCGTAACGCTGCCGATCTCGACCACAGCGGCAAACGCCCGAAGCAGATTGAGGTCCAGATCACGCCGCGCCGACATAGCCATTTCCATAGCGTTGTGTTATGATAACTATAAACAACATTCGTTTTCATTATGCAAGGGATGAGACTATTTTCAGCTTGCAGAAATTAAATAGAAGGGGCCATCCGGTGTGGCATCGAGCATTTTACCTCCCTCCGAGTTCCAGCTCCGACATCTTGGGTCGCGCTGTCGCGGTCTTGTCGGCGGCTTGGCATGAGGTCTCCCATGCGGTCGGGGTGGTGCGCGTGGCGCTGCAAGTTCGTCGCGAGCGGCGCGCCTTGGCCCGGCTCGACTGCCGCATGCTGCGCGACATCGGCCTCAGCGAAAGCGTTGCCTCGCAGGAGTCGTCGCGGAGCGTGTTCGATCTGCCGGCTGACCGGATCCGGTGCCTGCACGATCGTGGCCGCTGGCAATAAGCGACCTTCAGCCCAAGGTTTTCGCGTCGCGCAGATCCGCGATTTCCGCCTCAGCGAATCCGAATACCCTCAAAACCTCGGCCGTGTGCGCGCCAAGCTCAGGCGCTGGATAGCGCACGCGGGCCGGGGTGTCGGACAGCTTCACCGGAAACCCGAGCATGCGTATCGATCCACGGCCGGGATGCTCGACGTCGATGGCCATTTCTTGTGACTGAACCTGCGGATCGGCGAAAACTTCCGGGACCCCCAGCACCCGGCCAGCCGGTATGCCCGCTGCATTCAGCCGCTCGACCCAGCTCTCCTGCGTGTCGGCCGCCAGCCGCTCGTTGATCACCGCATTGATGGCGGGCCGGTTCTCACGCCGTAGCTCTGACGTATGAAACCTCGGATCGGAGAGCAGGTCGGGCAGGCCGATCTCGATCAGGAATTTCCGCAAGATCTCCTCGGTGGCCGGCGCGATGGCAATGTCGCCGTCCCGGGCGCGGAACAGTCCATAGGGCGACGCGATCGGATGATCGTTGCCGGAGCGGACGGGCGCCGCGCCCTTGGAAAAGTATTCGGTCGCCAGATACGCCAGCATGCTCACCATGCCGTTGACCATCGACGCCTCGACGCGCTGGCCCCGCCCGGTGAGTTCGCGGGCGCGGATGGCGTTGACGATCCCGAACGCGCAATAAAGGCCCGCCACGAGATCGGTGATCGGGGCGCCAGCCCTGAGCGGGGGCCCGCCGGCCTCCCCCGTTGTCGCCATGAAGCCGCTCATTGCCTGGGCTATGAAATCGAACGACGGCCGGTCGACATAGGGGCCAGTCGAACCGTAGCCGCTGATGGAAGCTACCACGAGCCGCGGATTGATGTTCGTCAGCCGCGGCTCGGGAAAGCCCATCTGGGCCAGAACGCCAGGTCGGAAATTCTCGATCAGCACGTCAGCTTGGCCCAGCATGCGCGCCAGCACCACCTTGCCCTCGGGTTTCCGGAGGTCGAGCGTGACCGAACGCTTGTTGCGATTGAAGCTGGCGAAGTAATAGCGCATGCCCTCGGCCGCATCGCCCTGGCTGCGCACCGGATCGCCGCTGCCGGGCGTCTCGATCTTCACCACGTCGGCGCCCATGTCGGCCAGCAGCATGCTGCAGAACGGCCCCGACAGCACGCGCGTGAGATCAATGACGCGCAGGCCGGTCAGCGGCTGGATGGGTGAGGTCGTCAAGGCTCTGCTCCTTGCATGGCGCCGGTCGTTCTGGATAGGGTCTGAGCGATACCAGCCGTGGCGTCGGCTGCCAACCTGCGAGCTCGTTAACCGCGGCCTTCCATCGCTCCAGCCCGTCGGGTATCAAGGACACAGGCGCGGGATTGCCGCCATCCGAACCGGAGAAACGCAATGTCCAACACGATCGTTGATGCGGATGTGATTGTCGTGGGTGCAGGCAATGCTGCCTGTGCCGCGGCGTTCGCCGCGCGCGATACCGGAGCCCGCGTGATCATGCTCGAGGCGGCGCCGAAGGAGGAGCGGGGCGGAAACTCGACCTATACGGCTGGGGCCACGCGGCTGGTCTACGATGGCCGCGACGACGTCACCAGCCTCGTCGATTTGTCAGAAGCCGAGCTTGCGAACATGGACTTCGGCCAATACACGGCCGAGCAGTATTTCGACGACATGTATCGCATGACGCGCTACCGCACCGATCCCGACCTCTGCGATCTCCTGGTGAACCACTCGCTGCCGACCTGGCAGTGGATGAAGGCCCAGGGCGTCAAGTTTCAGACCAGCCAGGGCCGGCAAGCCTTCAAGGTCGACGGCAAGTACAAATTCTGGGGCGGGCTGTGCATCGAGATTTGGGGCGGCGGCCCCGGCCTGATCGATATGGAGCACGCCATCTGCGAAAAGAAAGGCATCGACATCCGCTATGAGACGGCCGGCGTATCGTTGCTCACCGACGCGGATGGCCGGGTCGTCGGGGTTCGGGCCCGCAATAAGGGTCGCCAATATGACCTCACGTCGGGAAGTGTCGTGCTGGCGTGCGGCGGCTTTGAATCCAACGCCGAAATGCGCTGTCGCTACCTGGGCCCCGGTTGGGAACTTGCGAAGGTGCGCGGCACCCGCTTCAACACCGGCGCCGGCATTCAGATGGCGCTCGATATCGGCGCCATGCCGCACGGCCATTGGTCGAGCGGCCATGCGGTGGCCTGGGATTTCAACGCGCCGCCCTTCGGCGATCTGACGGTTGGCGACAACTTCCAGAAGCACAGCTATCCGCTCGGCATCATGGTCAATGCCACCGGCCAGCGCTTTGTCGATGAGGGTTTTGATTTCCGCAATTACACCTACGCCAAATATGGTCATGTCGTGAAAGAGCAGCCCGACATGATGGCCTGGCAGATCTTTGACAAGAAGGTGCTGCCGATGTTGCGCGACGAGTACCGCATCAAGCGCATGACGAAGGTGGCAGCCGATACGCTCGAAGAGCTGGTGACGAAACTCGAGGGCGTCGATGCGCAACGCTGCCTCGAGGAGCTGAAGGCCTATAATGCCGCCGTCATGACGGACGTGCCGTTCAATCCTGCCGTCAAGGATGGCCGTGGCACACGCGGGCTCGCCGTCGCCAAATCGAACTGGGCCAACGTGCTCGATACGCCGCCCTATGAGGCCTATCAGGTCACCTGCGGGCTGACGTTCACGTTCGGCGGTCTCAAGATCAGCACGGGGTGCGAGGTCGAGAACACCGATGGTCACTCGATCCCGGGGTTATATGCAGCGGGCGAGCTGGTCGGCGGGCTCTTCTATCACAACTATCCCGGCGGCACGGGGCTCACCTCGGGTGCGGTGTTCGGCAAGATTGCGGGCGAAGGTGCCGGCGCGTTTGCCTTGGGCGCGGGCCAGCGGGCGTCGGCTTGAGTCTTTAGCTACGGGAAGGCACAATAGAGAATGACGTCAGCCCTTGATATTCTGCGGCGGGAGACGCGCGCGCTGGTCTTCGACCAGTACGGCACCGTCGTCGACATGCAGAAAGGACTTACGGAGTTCGCCGCGCCGTTTCTCACAGGCAAGGGCTGGACCGGCAACCCCTCGAGCTTCGTCACATGGTGGCGGCGGACCCACTTCGAAGACAGCATGATCGATGCGTTGCTCGATCGCGGCCACACCCCCTACCGCCAGATCGGGCACCGCGCGGTCTCACAAGTCTTGGACCGCTGCGGGATCGTGCATACCCAGGACGAGGTGTGCACGCTCGTCTCCGCTATCGAGCGCTTGAAGCCCTTCCCCGACGTGACCGAGGCGCTTGGGCGCCTCGCCAAGCGATCGAAGCTCGTCATTTTATCCAATGGCGACCGGGATATGCTGGAGGCGGCCAAGCCTCACATCGGCTTTCGGTTCGACATGACCATCTCAGTGCAGGAGGCCGGCTACTTCAAGCCGCACTGGAAAACCTATGCCACCGCCGAGCAATTGATCAACGAGCGGTGGCCCGACATCGAGCGCAGCAGCATAGTCTTCGTCGCCAATCACGCCTTCGACTGCATCGGCGCCAAGTCGTACGGGTTTCGCACCATCTTCATCGATCGGCGGAAACGTCCCTATGG
>JBKJYG010000203.1:0-5872 GCA_046715905.1 Hyphomicrobiaceae bacterium
GTCGGGATGGTGCTTCTTGATGATGGAGAGCACTTCGAGGCCATCCAGCCGGCTTCCCTGCAGCCAGATGTCCAGCACGACCAGATGCGGCCGTCGGTCCTCGATGGCCTTCAAGGCCTCGTCGGCATCGCGCGCGGTGCGCGGGCTATGTCCTTCGTCCTCTAGGATACCCGACACCAGGTCCCGGATATCAGCTTCATCGTCCACGATCAGAATGTCAGCCGGCATGATAGGCTCCCTCGGTCTTTATTTTGCTCCAGCGGTGTCATGCTGGGAGGCGTGATTGTCCCTCGACGCGTCCCGGAGACGGTCCGGGCGATCCGCCCCGAGAGCCGGCAAGGTGATGCGCACGAGTGCCCCCCGCGACCGGCCTGGGCCGATCGGAGCGTCTTCGAGCGTCAGTCGGCCGCCGTGCTGCTCGGTGATTTTCTGCACGATCGCAAGTCCAAGCCCCGTGCCTTTGGTGCCCTTAGTCGTGACGTAGGGTTCGAGCAGGCGCGCGCGATTTTGTTTCGGAAGCCCCAAACCATTATCCATCACATCGATCTCGATTTGGCCGTTGGCCTGGCGGATGGTTGCGTCCACCCGTCCGCACCACCCGTCCTCACGATCCGCATCGGATGCCGCCTCGGCCCGGGCTTCGACAGACTCGGTCGCGTTTTTGACGACGTTCGTCAAGGCTTGCGTGAGCAGGCGACGGTCGCATAAGGCCGGCACCGGTGCATCCGGCAGTTGCAGTTCGTAGCGAACATGCGGGTGGCTCTCGCGAAACAGGATCAATGGCTCGTGCAGCGCGTCGCGCACGTCGGTCGCTTCCATCTGCGGCTTGGGAATACGCGCGAACGAGGCGAATTCATCCACCATCGTCTTGATGTCCCCGACCTGGCGGACAATCGTGTCCATCAGCTTCTCGAAGGTCTCCCGATCCTCGCGGATTAACGTGCCGTACTTCCGCTTGAGGCGCTCGGCGGAGAGCTGTATCGGCGTCAATGGGTTCTTGATTTCGTGCGCGATGCGCCGCGCGACGTCTCCCCATGCCGAGGATCTCTGAGCGGAGACGAGCTCGGTGATATCGTCGAACGTCAACACGCTGCCCCGACCGCCCGCTGGATCCTGCTCGCCGGTGATGCGCAGCGCGAAATTGCGTTCCTCGCTGCCAATCATCAGTGTCATGTGCTGCTGACCCCGGGCTCGGACCGCATTGTCGCCTTGCAGGTCGGCGGCGGTCGCCATCGCCGGTACGGCGTCGGACAGAAGTCTGCCCACAAGCTCGGATGCGGGCATGCGCAACAGACGCTCGGCCGACGGATTGGCGAGGCGGATACGCGCATCGGCATCCAAGCCGATGACGCCCGCCGAGACGCCCGACAGCACCGCTTCCATGAAGCGCCGCCGCTCGGTCAGTTGCTCGTTGGCCGTCACGAGGTCGTTGTGCTGGCGCGCCAATTCCCGCGTCATGAGGTTGAAGTCCTTAGACAGCCGCCGCAAGTCGCCCTCGCCGCGCAGCAGCGGGAGTTGCACCGCAAGGTCGCCGCGCGTCACGCGTTGCGCCGCGGCGATCAGGCGACGGATGGGAGCCACGAGATGGCGCGCGAACCAGAGCCCGACCCAGATCGCCGCCAGCACCCCGGTCAGCGAGATCATGAAATACATCAGCCCATGCACGAATTTCAGCAATCCACGCGCCTCGCGCAGCCGCTCGTATTCGGTCACCGCGGCTTGCGTGCGCTGAAGATGCCCGACAACTTTGGGATTGACGCCCCGCGCACCGTACAAGAACAGTCCGGGCATTTTCTCGAGCCGGGTCACAGCCGAGACCCGATGCGTTTCGTCGGGCATCATCAGAGGCACCTGACCCGCGTCCGCCGCGCGCATAACTTCGGCGCTGGGCGGCTTATAGGTCACGCGCGTGTCGCCGACACTTTCGCTGACGATGCGGCCCGCCTGATCGATGATAGCGGCCAGCGAGAGGTCGCGAAGGCCGGTCTGCGCCATCAAGAGATTGCGCAGCGCGGCGGTGTTGTCCGAGCCGGATTGGGACGTGCCGACGAAGTCATCGAGATCTTACGCCATGTTGGCGACGTCGGTGCGGATCAATTGGCCGTGCTCGTCGAGATAGGCCCGGGCGACGTCGACGGAGTTGGCCACGATGATGCGCGTGCGTGTCGAAAACCAGGTGTCGATGGATCGGGAAAAGCTGGCGGTTGCCGCCAGCGCCAGCAGCAGCGCCGGCAAGGCGGCAATGATCGTGAACAAGGCCACGATGCGCACGTGAATGCGAACGCCCGCGACCTTGCGCTGCCAAGCCCGCCAAAGCCCCGCGACCTGCACACCCAGGACGCCGAACATGGCCAGGATGAGCAGGATGTTGATGGCCAGCACCACCAGCACGACGTCATTGCGAGGAGCGATGGGGGCAAGGCCCGTGAGGATCAAATAGGTCGCCAGGGCCGAGATCAGCGACAGCACCACCGCGGCAAGGCCAATCCAGAACGCCTTGGGACCGGCACCCAGCGGCGCATGGCCCTCGCCGAGGATCGCCTCGGAAAACGGCTCGCCCCGCGACTCGGGCCTGACCGCATTGCGCCAGGCCTCACGCACCCCGCTGAGGCGAAAAGCACGCTGCTTGAGCCCGAAGAACTTCACGCTGACTGATGCCTTTTGCTAACTTGGGGTCGATGCCTCGTCGACCAGAGCCCGCACGGCTTCAGTCTGGCGCACCGGCACAACAACGATAGCCTAACTGTGACATTCTTGCGACATCTCACGGGAGTAACCGGGCGCCGGGATGCCGTCAAGACAACGTGCGCTGTCGCAAGGGTCGATGCGTGCGCCAACGCCGTGGCGCATGCTGCACCGGCGAGCTATCGAACCAATGGCTGTAGCAAAAAGTCGCGGCCGTCAGCTCGCATGCGTGACCTTGAAAACCTGGATATCCAAGGTCTGAATTTTCTCGCGTAACGTGTTGCGATTGAGCCCAAGAAGCTCTGCTGCGCGGATCTGATTGCCGCGTGTTGCGGTCAATGCGGCGATGATCAACGGCGCCTCCACCTGACGCACGATGCGCCGGTAAAGACCCGGCGGAGGCAGCTCCTTGCCGAAGCCTGAAAAATGCTCGGCGAGATAGTGCTCGACCATTTCTGAAAGCTCTGTGGCGACCTGACGCGTGTTGTCGGGGCGAGGCGGCGCGCTGTGATCGGCCAATTCCGCCTCGACCACCTCAAGCGACAGCGTGTCCTGCGGATATAGCGCGACCAGTCGGCGCACGAGGTTCTCGAGTTCGCGCACGTTACCTGGCCAAGTATGCCGGCGCAGGCGATCGATGGCGGCGGGAGCCAGCGATCTTTGCCCGAAACCCTCTCGCGCGGCTTGCCGCAAGAAATGGCGGACGAGATCTCCAATGTCGTCCGATCGCTCCCGCAGCGGAGGCAGTCTGAGCGGCACGACATTGAGGCGGTAATAGAGATCCTCGCGGAACAGCCCCTGGTTGATCTGCGTACGCAGATCGCGATGCGTGGCGGCGACGATGCGGACATCGGTCTTGATCGGCACGCGTCCGCCGACCCGGGTATATTCGCCTTCCTGCAGCACGCGCAGCAGGCGGGTCTGCGCCTCCATCGGCATGTCCCCGATCTCGTCGAGGAACAGCGTGCCCCCGTCGGCCTGCTCGAAGCGGCCTTCGGTGCGGACCTGCGCCCCGGTGAAGGCGCCCTTCTCGTGGCCAAACAGCTCGCTCTCGATCAATTCGCGTGGAATGGCCGCCATGTTGAGCGCGACATAGGGACCATTGCGCCGCCGGCCGTGATCATGGAGGACGCGGGCGATCAGCTCCTTGCCGGTGCCCGACTCACCCATGATCATGACCGTGAGATCCGTTTGGGTCAGCCGCGCAAGCACCCGGTAGATCTCCTGCATGGCACCGGATCGGCCGATAACCGGCAGCTCCTCGGTGTCGGGCTCGACCGACCGTTCGCGCTTTCGCCCAGGCTCGGCCAGCGCACGCCCGACGACGCTCACGAGCTCGGAGAGATCGAAGGGCTTGGGCAGGTACTCATAAGCCCCCTTCTCCGCCGCCGCGATCGCCGTCATCAGCGTATTCTGGGCGCTCATGACGATGATCGGAAGCTCGGGCCGGATCTTCTTGATGCGGGGGATCAGGTCGAACGCGCTCTCATCGGGCATGACGACATCGGTGATCACGACGTCGCCTTCGCCGTCCGAGACCCAGCGCCAGAGGGTCGCGGCATTGCCCGTCGCGCGCGGCGAGTACCCGGCACGGGCGAACGCCTGATTAAGAACCGTGCGGATGGCAGCGTCGTCGTCGGCAATGAGGATCGTTCCTCGCGCCATGGCATCAGTCTCCCTGCGTCCGGGTTGGGGGTCGGCTGGGGCGGTCTTGAAGGGGAAGGAGCACGCTGAAAACGGTGCGCCTGGGTTCGCTCTCGCATTCGATGATGCCACCGTGATCGCGAACGATCTTGGCCACCAGCGCCAAGCCAAGACCGCTGCCGGTGCGTTTCGAGGTGACGAAGGGGTCGAACAAGTGCTGCTTCATGGCCTCGGTCACGCCCGGTCCGTTGTCCTCAATGGCGATGCGAAGCGGCAACGAGACGCGCTGGGGCGAACCCGGAATGGAGAGCCGCACCCCTGGTTTGAAGGACGTCGAAATGATGATCTGGCCCGGCTCGCCGCCTTCGTGAATGGCTTCGGCGGCATTCTTGAGCAGGTTGAGCGAGGCTTGGATGAGCTTGTCGCGGTTGGCCGGCACAGCGGGCAACGAAGGGTCATAGTGCTGGCTGATGCGAATGGCCTTGGCAAATCCCGTCTCGGCCAGCCGTTTGACATGATCGAGCACCGAATGAACGTTGACGAGTTCCTTCACCAGCGGCCGCTCATCGCCAAACACTTCCATGCGGTCGACAAGCTTGCAAATGCGGTCGGTCTCATTGCAGATCAGATGCGCCAGTGGGCGATCGTCCTCCGACAATCCCGGCTCGAGCAGCTGCGCGGCGCCGCGTATCCCCGACAATGGATTCTTGATCTCGTGCGCGAGAACCGCAGCCATCCCCGAAACCGTCCGCGCCGCCGCACGATGCGTCAGTTGGCGTTCGATCATTTGCGCCATCGAGCGCTGCTGCAGCATGATCAGCACAAGCTCGGGCGTCTCCGGCAGCGTACTGCCGTGAAGGTCGACGATCCGGGAGGTGGGCAGTTTTGGCGTCGCGATTTCGACGCCGTACTCGTTGACCGAGTTGCCCGTCCGCCGGACCTGGCCGACCAGGGCCACGAGCGGGCAATCGAAGCTGACGATTTCCAACAGCCGCAGCCGCTTCAGCAGAGCTTGACTTGCCTCGAAGAAAACTTCCGCCGCAGCGTTGGCGTAGATGACGCGATCGTCTTCGGCGAGAAGCAGAATGGGATGCGGAAGCGCCCCAAGCAGTACGTCATGCTGCACATGCCGCCGCGTCGGCAGGTTCGCGGGCAAGGATCGTCCGGAGGAAATTGTCACGCTGCGGTCCCCTCGGCGTCGTCGTAGAACCGACTGAGTCCGGAAAGCACCCGATGACCGTCGTCGTCGGTGCACAGGGTCCGCCGCCACGCCTTGAGGGCACCGGCATGCCGCCCGCTCGACGCCAGATACCAGCCGATGTGTTTGCGCGCGTTGCGCAAACCGAGCGCGTGCCCATAGTGGACAAGCATGGCTTCCACATGCTCGCGGGCCAGCGCGGCCTGCGCGGCGTTCGAAGGCCGGCCCGGATCGATGCCCGTCTCCAGGGCGGCACCGATCTGTCCCGGAAGCCACGGGGCACCGTAAGCCCCGCGCCCGATCATAACACCATCAGCGCCCGACTGCATGAGTGCGGCCTGAGCC
>JBKJYG010000204.1:0-2853 GCA_046715905.1 Hyphomicrobiaceae bacterium
GTGCCGTCCTCGAACCACTTGATCGAAACGTTTGCGGGATCAAACGATGTGTCTTTGACCCGCGTATACGGCTTGATCCAATCGAGCCGCCGGCCCATCTCGTCCCAAAATCCCGTCGGATCCTGCAGTGACCGCCGGTACATATCCTGATAACCGGTCTCGTTGATCCAGGCGCGCGCGGCCCACTCAGCCGGTACATTGTAGACTTTGGCGGTCATCTGCTCTCTCCGCGGATCTGGGCGCTGCGAGCATTATCAACCGCCGCCCCGCCGCGACAACCAGATTCGACGGGCCTGTGTGAATCACGTCTCGGACAGATGCACAGCGACGCCGACGCATTCAGCCATCATTGCAACCCCAGCCAACCAATGATTGCCCCCTGGATCAGCAGGACACCCAGCCAGTGCCCGCTATCGATGATGAAGAGCCCCCATTTGCGCATTTGGAATTGATAATTGACCAGCAGCACCGGCGCGATAAACCCGGCCCAGATGAAGGCGCCGGAAATCAACCCGCTGCGCCAACCGGTCGGCAACCCCGATCGGGTCATATGCAGAATGAGGCCAGCCAGGATCCAGGCCATCCAAATCTGGGCCGCGAGCGTAATGACATAAGGCCTCGGCGATGGTCCGCCACGGGATTTGATATCCTGCTCGGTCAGGCCGAGGGCTGCCATCCAAGCCTTCGACAAGGCGGTATACCAAAGGCCGCCGAAGATAAAACTGACGGCCGCAGCGAGCACCAGGGCCCACACGTTCAATCCAGAGAAAAATTTCATGCCAGTCCTGCCTCTCTAGCCTGCTCGGGCCCAAGCCGATGAAGCCTAGCCTGCAGTACGGTTCCCGCGATGTCGACAATGTGGTTAAATCCGAACGCCGAGTGGGACATCAGCTTGACGCAGATGTGAGCCTTTGCGGGGTTGTTGAACCTGGGGTCGGTGCCCAACTGGTGTCGAGGGAAGGTTGAATATTTGAAAGCAGGCATGTGCCAATGCGGCTGTGCGGATGGGCGACAAACCGGCTCAAGTCACGTTCCAGCAGGGCGGGCTTTGGCTTGTCTTGCCTATCCGCAGCATGCGTTATGCTGCCAACCGGCGTTTGGGCCGAAGTGCCCAGTATGGCCATCTACCGGATCGAGGCGGATGGTATCGCGGCCCCGCTTACGGCATCCCCTGGCGAGGCCGATCGCGGACGCCGCATCGTGCTCAATCGGGAGGTCGGGAATTGTCTGGCCTGCCATCACGCCCCGGAACCGGCCGAGCGATTTCAAGGCGATCTCGGACCCGATCTCGATGGTGTCGGGTCGCGATTGAATGAGGCACAGCTAAGGCTTCGGCTGGTCGATGCGAGCCGCGTTAACGCCGCGACGATTATGCCACCCTACCATCGCACGAACGGGCTCATTCGCGTGGCGCCGAGGTATGCAGGCCGCCCGGCATTGACGGCCCAAGACGTTGAGGATGTCGTCGCCTATCTTTCGACCCTGAAAAAGTGACCATCATGATGCATCCAAACAGGCTGGTCTTGTCGCGTCGCGCCGCAGTGCTGGCGATCGGAGCTGCCGCCGTCGCACCTTCAGCCGCGCGCGGTCAAGACATCGCGGTTTCGGAGCAAACGCTGGCATCCCTCAAGGCCATTGGCGGGGGCACACCGATCACGCCGGGCCGGGTGAAACTCGTCATGCCCGAGCTCGCCGAAAACGGCAATGCCGTGTCGCTGACGATCACCGTCGACAGCCCCATGCAGCCCAACGATTACGTCAGGATGGTCCACGTCGTCTCCGATAAGAACCCGATCGCCGAGGTGGTCAAATTTCATCTCGGGCCCCGCGCGGGCCGCGCACGGGTGCAAACCAACATCAGGCTCGCCATGACCCAGACGGTGACGGCCGTGGCCGAAATGAACGATGGCACCTTCTGGTCCGGCAGTACCGACGTGATCGTGACGTTGGCTGCTTGCCTCGAAAGCGGTTGAGGAGGACCCATGGCTGTTACGCGCATCGTCATGCCGGCTAAGGCAAAAGCTGGTGACATCATCGACATCAAGACGCTCATCCAGCATCACATGGAGACCGGCCATCGGCGCGGCGACATGGGACAGCCCATTCATCGCGACATCATCAACAGCTTTGCCGTCACCTACGACGGCGGCGAGATCTTCCGCGCCGAGTTGTTTCCCGGCGTGGCCACCAACCCGTATTTCGCCTTCTCGACCGTCGCCACGAAAACCGGGGAGGTCGTGTTCACCTGGACCGATGATCAGGGCGAGGCAACGGTGGTGCGGCGTCCGCTCGAGGTTTCCTGATGCGCGAGGGCCAGGCACGATGGCTGGCCGTGGTTGTCCTCACACTCGCCTTGGGCACGGCCCTTACCGCGCAGGAGCGTCCAGCCTCAAGGCCAAATGAGCCCCTGCCCGGCCGAACCTTTCAGTCTGAAGCGACGCGCCAACTTGAAGCCGATGACGCGGCCAATCCCGGCTTGCTCTGGCTGGAGCAAGGCGAAGCGTTGTGGACGAAAGCCGAGGGCCCTGCTGACCGATCGTGCGCAAGCTGCCATCAGGACGCCGCTCGAACCATGCCCGGAGTTGCAGGGCGCTATCCGCGGATTGACACGAAGGCGGACCCAGGGGCTGTCGATCGGCTCATCAACCTTGAGCAACGTATCCAGCAGTGCCGGACCGAACGGCAAGGCGGCGCGCTCCTGGCCTGGGAATCGAATGATCTGCTGGCCTTGACGGCCTACGTGACCCGCCAGTCCAAGGGTATGCCGAAAACGGTTTCGATCGATGGCGCCGCCCAGCCCTTCTTCGAGCAGGGCCACGCCTTCTATATGACGCGTCAGGGTCAGCTCAACCT
>JBKJYG010000205.1:0-5285 GCA_046715905.1 Hyphomicrobiaceae bacterium
GTGGAGGAGATCGGCGCGCTGGCGGCCTACCTGGCAAGCGATGCCGCAAGATCCATCACGGGCAGCAATCAGTCGATCGATGGCGGCTGGACGTCGGCCTGACACGGCCCTTCAGGGCGGCACCGGCGGGCCGCTCGCGGGCCCTGGCGGACTTTAAACGAGGTGGCGCTGCCTGCTGGAGCAACACTGCACAGCCGCAGCGCATCGAACGACGTCAGTGTCGGCCAGCGCTGACGTTCGCTCCCGCCGAGCGGTTCTCCTTGGGCGCAAGGCTGTTTTGCCAAGCCAGTCCGAGCGACGCCAAGGCGGCCAAGGTCAGCACGAGGGCGACAAGCACATCGCGCGACCAAAGCCGCTGAAATCGTGCAGACTTTTCCGGCACTTGGGAAGAGGCTCGATTCATCATGCAGCCAATTTGGAGCACACTGACACTCCGTGCCAGGGTGCGCTTGGCCGCGCGACAGATCAACACACTCTCGCCGCAATTCAAACGAGGCGTTACATCCCCCGCATCATGCAACCGATGACAAGCAAGCCATGCGCCACGAACAACATCCAGAACTCGTGGCCGTTGACCATCGGCACCGAGGCGCCGAATAACTTCACCATCACGACGCAAACCACCATGATAATCGAAAGCATGAACGTCAGGATGCCTGGAGCTTTAAGCGCCATGGATGTTTGCCCTCCGTGATTGATCTCACTCGTGAGCGCGTCGGTGCGCTGGCGTCGAGTCGTCATCGCGAATCTGAAGTACCCGACCAAAGACGCCAGCGCTACCCGGCCCGCAAAATAGCTGTTGAAGGCGCGGTTTTTCGCGCATGGCTGTGACGCGGCTTGCGGGTGGGATCCCCAGCCGCCTAGTTCTTGCCTGATCCCGTCGAGACGATGACCCGCGTCCGGCGGCCAAACAGCAGCCGCCAGAGCACGAGCAGAACGAGCAACACGATCGCGCTCAACACCCAAAGCGCCAAGGGATAGCGGGCCAGCAGCATGCGCGGACTGACATCCCCCGACTGAACCAGGCTCATGTCTGCCGCGAAAACGATGAAATCGAAGATGCCGTCGGCGCGAAGCATCATGCCCATGGCAGCGGATTGATTCCGGCTGGCCAGAATCGCTTCGCGCACACTCGAGGGCGTAACGGCTTGCATCTTTGCGGGACTGGCCGCGACCGCCGCAAGTAGCCTTTGCGCGGCCGGCCGCTCAAGGCCCGTGAGATACATCGAAAGGCTCTGCAGCTCGCCTTCGACGAGGCCGCGGGCCAACCTCGTCAGATCGGGATCCGAAAGCTCGAACAAAGGCTCTCGCACCGCCAGCTTCAGGGACGCGAGCCGCGACAGGGCGAGGCCGTCGTTGAGCGCCAGCAATCGCTGCAGCCCTGTCCGCGTGAACTCGTCCGGACTATTGCGCCGATGGAGCTCGTGCAGAGCCACCTTGGACAGCGCCTCGCCAGCCAGCGCCGACCACTTGAAGGCGATGTTCAGGGATCGGGTGTCACGCGCGATCTCCATTGTCACAGGCGCCATCCGCTCCACCGCCTCGTGCAATGTGCCATCATCGAGCCGCTTCAGGATTGCAGCCTCGCCTTCGCTGGCGAGCACGAGACCGACGACCTCGTCGAGCCGCGGCAGGTTCTCAGGCCGCACGTTGTCGACAAAGCGCCGGAATGCCTCGTTCTTCTCGGCCAGCTCGAGCACTTTGGCGTGCGCCCGTCGGAAGTCTCGCCAGATGTCCACGATCCGATCAGCGGTCTTGGCGCCGATTTCGCGCACGTGCTCGCCGATCTGCTCGCTGATCGACTTGGCAAGCTCGTCCTGAACCTTGTCGCGGGTGGAGGCGGATTTCATCTCCTCGGAGATGATCGGCAACACGCCGTTGCGAAGCTCCCAGACATCCTTGGCGATGAGCACGACACCAAGACCGCCTGCCACCACGGAAACGAGCCGCGAGAGCACGGCACCGACGAGCCTCTGGCCGACCCGGGCGGCCATGTTGGCCAACTGCCGGCGAACGATGAGCACGACGGCGCCGGCAATCCCTTCACTGCTGCCGCTCAGAACCTGGCCGGCGCTGATCTGTGCCGAGCCCTTTGCGGGATCGATGGTGAATTCCTTGCCCGCGTCCAGCGCCACGACGCCAGCCACGGTCGACCCGAAGCGCTGGTCGAGAAAAGCCTTGATGCATTGAGCCGCGGGCTCGGCCGCGTCGCTGGTTGCAAGCTCAATGCGTTGTCCGACCTCGCGCCCGACGGAGACCGCCATGCGTTCGATGGCAACCTTGATGTCATCCGACCGGTAAACGCGTTCGGCGGCCTGGGTGGCCAACGCCTGGGCGCTGGCCTTGAAGGCGAGGCTCTCGACCAATTGCTTCCAACTCGACTCAACCCTTATTTCCTCGATCGCCGCATCGACGCGCCGGGCCATGATCTCGTCGAAACCACCTTTGCGCCATTCCTCGGCGACGATCGTGCGATAGTTGATGCCCTGCAGCCCGCGCTGCAGCGCCGCCACCGTGACGGCCTCGATCGCGGTGCGGAAGCCTGCTTCGTCGCGCGCCTGGCAGACCTCGTACTCGGCCCGGGTCACCCCGGCCCTGCCCGGCATCCGCGGCTCCTGGGCCAGACCGGGCGCCGGAAAGGCCGTCATGTGTCCCGCGAGCATCGAAACCGCGACCAGACCCGACACCGCCGCGCGGGCGGCAGCCCGGGCGCGCCCGACCCGTCTTCGACCTGGCCTGCGAGGGCACCGCGGCCGCGCGCCGGCAGTTTCAGACCGGCAGACGTCACCAGACTGACAGACGTTGAATGTGTTCTGATCGGCCACGATGGTTTGGCTCCCTGCCACGGCCTGGGTTCAGGCCGGCGCCTTGAGGCAGTGTTATCCGTTGCAATATAGCTTCCGGAGTTGGCGCGAACAGTGGCAGGCTCGTGCTGCACGCTGACGGAGCTTCAGCGGCAGGTCAGACCGGCGCACGTTCGCTGGGTAAATGAAGCAACGGACGTCCGGAGATAAGCCTTGAACACTGTCGTGGCAGTTATTTCTGCCTACGTGCTGATTCAATTCTGCCTCGGCGCCTGGGTGTCGCGCCAAATCCGCACAGAGCGGGATTACATTCTCGCGGGTCGCAGCCTCGGCACGGGGCTCGTGGCCTTTTCCGTATTCGCCACATGGTTTGGCGCCGAGGCGATCCAGGTCTCGGCTGGCGAAATCTATGACAAAGGGCTGAGCGGGGCGCTAATCGATCCGTTCGGCTATGGCAGTGCCGTGATTATCGTCGGGCTCGTGCTGGCGGTGCCGCTTTGGCGGCGAGGGATCACGACGTTCGCCGACATGATCCGAGACCGCTACTCGCCCAAAGTCGAGAAGACGTTCATTCTCGTGCTGCTTCCGGGATCGCTGTTCTGGGCTGGAGCGCAGATCCGCGCCTTCGGGCAGATCCTGAGCTCGAGTTCCAACCTCGATGTCTCGACGGCCATCCTGATTGCCGCGATGCTGGTTGGCGCTTATTCGATCGTCGGGGGGCTGCTGGCCGATGCCATCACCGATGTGGTTCAGGGCGTGGTGGTCATCGCCGGGCTGGTGGTGCTGTCCTGGGCGATCGCCAGTCAACTGGGCGGTGTTGAGCGGGCACTGGCGTCGATCACGCCCGACCGGCTCGAGTTCTTCTCAGCCGCCGGGGATACGCCCCTTTCGCGCGTCGAAAAGCTAGCCATCACGCTCTGCGGCAGCATCGTGTCGATCGAGCTGATTTCCCGCTTTCTCGGCGCCTCGTCTGCAAACGTTGCCCGCACCGGCACCTTGCTTGGCGGAGCGATGTATCTGGTCGTCGGGCTCATGCCCATCTTCCTCGGCTTGGTCGGACCAAACCTTCTGCCGGGCTTGAAGGAGACCGAACAGATCGTCCCCAGGCTCGCCGAGGCGTTCCTGCCGGGCGTGGCCTATGCGCTGTTCCTAGGCGCGCTCGTCTCGGCTATTCTATCCGTGGTACATGCCGCGTTGCATGCGCCCGCTGCGCAGATCTCGCACAATATCGTGGCGGGGATGCTGCCTGATCTCAAGCCGTCGGCCAGGCTGTGGAGCGTTCGTCTGGCGGTGCTTGCCTTAAGCATCGTTGCTTTCGCCCTGGCCCAATCGGTCGAGCGAATCAGGGAACTGGTGGAGATCGCATCAGCGTTCGGCAGCGCGGGTGCGTTCGTGGTGGCAATGTTTGGCGTGCACAGCCGGTTCGGGGGCAGCCTGGCTGCCATGGCTTCGCTGATCAGCGGCATTTCCATTTGGATTGTCGCCAAGTACGGGTTGGATTTACCGGCGCCCTATCTCACCGCCCTGGTGTGCGCCTTGGGGAGCTATGTGCTCGCGGGGCTGTATGAGAAACGGAGCTTGCAACCAGCCTGAGGCGATCTAGCTTGCCGCAGATTAATGGTGCGTGGCTCCGCGTGAGCGGCTACAAGGACTGGTCCCTCGGGCTTCGTTCGCGTCGGACCCGTGCCCGGCGGCCATTCTCGGCCACGCGGGCAAGCGGCGCGTTGGGCCGGGGTCACACGCGGCAAAAATCCGAAACAAGCCGGGATTTCACCAGCACCAGTTATCGGAACGACACGTGAACCAAATGAGTCGAAACTCACCCCCCCTCCTTCAGGTCAGCGGGGTGACGCTCCAATACAAAACCAAGCAGCACTTGGTCACTGCCACCTACAAGGTAAGCTTCGACGTGCTCCCGTCTGACCGCTTTGTGGTGCTGGGACCCTCCGGATGCGGAAAATCCACGCTGCTCAAAGCGGTGGGCGGCTACATGACCCCGACCGAGGGCACCCTCAAACTGAAGGGCGAGGTAATCCGGCGACCAGGGCCCGACCGCTGCATGGTGTTCCAGGAGTTCGATCAGCTACTGCCCTGGAAAACCGTCAAAAGAAACGTCATGTTCGGCCTGCTGGCGTCAGGCAAGCTGCGGGGCAAAGCCGCAGAAGAAAAGGCCATGCAGTATATCGAAAAGGTCGGTTTGACCAAATTTGCCGAAAGCTATCCGCACACGCTTTCAGGGGGCATGAAACAGCGCGTGGCTCTGGCCCGGTCGATGGCGATGGAGCCCGACATTCTGCTGATGGACGAACCGTTCGCAGCTTTGGACGCTCTAACCCGACGCAAAATGCAGGAGGAACTCCTGCAGCTTTGGGAAGATACGAAATTTACGGTCCTGTTCGTGACTCATTCCATTCCGGAAGCTACGCTGATCGGCAATCGCATTCTCCTGCTCTCTCCCCATCCCGGGCAGGTGAAGGCTGA
>JBKJYG010000206.1:0-8069 GCA_046715905.1 Hyphomicrobiaceae bacterium
CCGGCAAGGCGTTCAGCAAGGACAGCATCGGCATGGCGCTGGCGATGCGGGATCTGATGGCGCATCTGCGGGAGACGGGCGACGTGCAAGGCAATAATCCGTCGTTCACGCGAAAGGACCGCTCGCAGTTCCTGCAAGCCCTGGAGAGCGCCATCCAATCGATCCAGCGGTTGCCGAAATCATGATTGCAGCGTTCGAGATGCCCGTCACGGCGCCCAGAACATGACTGGTGTCGGGCGCCGATGCAGGTATCATGACGGCCAGCATCCATCGCCGCGCGCCTCAAGGGCTGCGTCAGCACAGAACGAGAGACATCGCCATGAGCCCGGCACCACAAATGCAGATCCCTGGCGTCTATCATCACCGCGTCGGCGACATTACCGTAACGGCGATCAGTGATGGCTTCCTTGATGGCGCGCTCGATGTGCTGCGCAACATCACTCCGGCGGAGGCCGAAAAAATTCTGACGGACAGTTTCCGGCCCTCGCGGCGCACGGCGGTGAATGCGTTTCTGGTCCACTCGGCGGGCCGTGTGGCGCTCATCGAGACGGGATCGGGCAATTACCTGCTGCCGACCGCCGGCAAGGTGCTGGGCAACGTCAAGGCGGCGGGGATCGATCCGGCCAGCATCGACACCGTTCTGCTGACGCACATGCATCCGGATCATTCGGCTGGCCTGACGGACATGACGACGGGGGAGCGCAACTATCCCAAGGCTGAGCTTGTCGTGCATCAGAATGAGCCCAAACACTGGTTTGACGATGCGCTGATGGCCAAGGGCACCGAGCGCGAGCAAAAGCTCTATTTCCAGGCGGCACGCGAACAGGTGGCACCCTATAAGGCGCAGATGCGCACCTTTGAGAAAGGCGAGGTGTTCCCCGGCGTCACGGCTGAGCCGGCCCACGGCCACACGCCCGGCCATACCATGTACCGGATCAGCTCCGGCAAGGATCAGCTCCTGATCTGGGGCGACATCGTGCATGTGCCCGAGGTGCAGACGGCCCGTCCCGAGGTGTGCATGGTGTTCGATACCGATGCCGAGAAGGCCGCTGCCGCCCGCCGTCGCGTGTTCGACATGGTGACGGCCGACCGTCTGATGGTGACGGGCATGCACTTGCATTTCCCGGGCTTTGCGCATCTCGTGCGGCAGGGCACCGGCTATCGCCTGATCCCAGCGGCCTGGGAACAAACCCTCTAGATTGATCAGCGGCCTGGCGCGCCGCGTCCCACCGATTGCATCCGCCGCACTGGAGAGCAATGGAATGAAGCCGAGACTTGTCGTGGTGCCGCCGTCGGCGGATGTGGGTGAGATCGCGCGCGAGATGGCGCCCGCCGGTTTCGAGCTGGTGATGCCCAACGGCTCGGCATCCGACGTCATGGCCGCCATCGATCGGGCCGAGTACATGGTGTGCTACCCCAGCGTGAAGATGGAAGACGATTTCTATCGCGCCGCTCCGCGCTTGAAGCTCGTGCAGCTCCTCAGCGCTGGTTACGATGCCGTCGATCTCGAAGCCGCACGCCGAGCCAAGGTGCCTGTCTCCAACAATGGCGGCGCGAACGCGATCTCAGTGGCCGAGCACGCCATCATGCTGATGCTGACGGTGGCGCGCCGGGTGGTCTGGCAGCATGCCAGCGTGTCGGGTGGGCGGTGGCGGGGCAACGGACCAGCGCCGCGCATGTACGAGATGCACGACAAGACGCTCGGCATCATCGGGCTGGGCACGATCGGGAAGAAAGTGGCGCGTCTGGCCAAGGGTTTCGGAATGCGCGTGCAATATTATGACATCGCACGGCTCACGAAAGATCAGGAGGATTCGTCAGACGTTCGGTTCCGGCTGATGAACGAGCTGATCCGCACGTCGGACGTGATCTCGCTCAATTGCCCGCTCAATGCGTCCACGCGTCATCTGATCGGAGCGGCCGAGCTGTCGCTGATGAAACCCACCGCAATTCTCGTCAATACGTGCCGCGGACCCGTCATTGACGAGGCGGCGCTCTATCGCACGTTGAGCGAAGGAAAAATCTTCGGTGCGGGCCTTGACGTGTTCGACCAGGAGCCGCCGCCAGCCGACAATCCTCTGCTCAAATTGGACAATGTCGTGCTGACGGCCCACTTTGCGGGTCCAACGTGGGACAACCATGTCGCGCGGTTCCGCAATGCCTTCGATAACGTGCAGCGGGTGCATCGCGGCGAGCGGCCGTTCTGGGTTGTGCCCGAGCTGCTGGGTTGACCCCGATCGATCAATTTGCAAACGCGTAAAAGGGGACGGACGCAATGAACAGGCTCGATGGAAAGGTGGCGCTGCTGTCCGGCGCCGCGCGTGGCATTGGCGCCGAGACCGCACGTTTGATGGTCAAGGCCGGCGCCAAGGTCGTGATCGGCGACATCCTGGAGGAGCGCGCACGGGAGACAGCCAAGCAGATCGCCGCCGACGGGGGCAGCGCGCTGGCGATTACGCTCGATGTCACGCGGGAGGCCGACTGGACGAGTGCCGTCGCCGCGACGCTGAAGGCGCATGGCAGCCTGGACATCCTGGTCAACAATGCCGGCATGTTCCTTGGCCGCGACTTCATGGAAGCCTCCCTCGAGGACTGGAACAAGCTCTGCGCCGTCAATATGACCGGCGTATTCCTGGGCACCAAGCTGTGTGCGCCCGCCCTCCGCGACAGCGGCGCCAAGAACCCGCACGGCGCGGCCATCGTCAACCTGGCCTCGGTCGCGGGGCTCGTCGGCTCGCAGCTCGATCCTCTCTACTCGATGACCAAGGGCGGCGTGACGCTGTTCACGAAATCGACCGCTCTGGCCTTCTCGCGCAAGGGCTGGAAGATCCGCGTCAACTCGATCCACCCCGGTGTTATCGAGACGGACATGGGCATGCAGACGTTCGCCGTTCGCGCCAAGGTCTCGGGCAGCAACGATGTCGACGCGGCGCGCGAGATGGCCCTGAAGCAGCATCCGATTGGCCGCCTAGGGCAGCCCGAGGACATTGCCAAGGGCATCGTCTACCTGGCCTCCGATGACGCGAGCTTCATGACCGGCGCCGCTCTCGTGGTCGATGGCGGCCTGACCGCGCAATAGCAGCGAGGACGACGTGCCCACATCCGCTACGCCGATCAGTCGCTTTCCTGTGCCGGAGCTCGCGAGACTGCCGGCCGACATTCGAGAGCGTTGCCTCAAAGTGCAGGAGAAATCGGGCTTTATTCCCAATGTCTTCCTCGTTCTGGCGCATCGGCCGGAGGAGTTTCGCGCCTTCATGGCCTATCACGACGCGCTGATGGATAAGCCCGGCACTCTCAGCAAGGCCGAGCGTGAGATGATCGTGGTGGCCACCAGCGGCGCCAACCAGTGCCAGTATTGCGTCATTGCGCACGGGGCCATCCTGCGCGTGCGAGCAAAGAACCCGCTGCTCGCCGACCAGATTGGGATCAACTATCTCAAAGCTGACATCACACCGCGTCAGCGTGCCATGCTCGACTTTGCGATGAAGGTCGCGCTGCGCTCGCATGAGGTGGGCGAGGCCGATTTCACCAGCCTGGAGACGGCGGGCTTCGATCGCGAGGACGCTTGGGACATTGCAGCGATCGCAGCGTTTTTCGCGCTATCCAATCGCATGGCCAACGTCACGGGAATGCGGCCCAACGACGAGTTCTACGGTCTCGGACGGTGACTTTGGTGCGCGACCTTTGGGTTTGATCGCTCAGGCCCGTTGTCTTGACTGCACGCTCAAGTTCTCTAAGAGCGGGGTATGACCACCGAGCTTCTCAGCCTTAAAAACATCCACCTCACCTTCGGCGGTACGCCCCTCTTGACCGGTGCTGACCTTTCCGTTGCGGGCGGCGACCGCATCTGCCTCGTCGGACGCAACGGCTCGGGCAAGTCCACGCTGCTCAGGATTGCGGCGGGCGCCATCGAGCCTGATCGCGGCCAGCGGTTCGCGCACCCGAACGCCCGCATTGCGTATCTGCCTCAGGAAGCCGATCTGTCGGGCTTTGCAACGACGCTCGCCTACGTCGAGGCGAGCCTGGGTCCGGCGGACGATGCCTATCGCGGACGGGCGCTGCTGGGGCTGCTCGGGCTGACGGGCCGGGAAAATCCGGCGGAACTGTCGGGTGGCGAAACCCGCCGCGCCGCGATCGCTCACGCTTTGGCAGCCGATCCTGACGTCCTCCTCATCGACGAGCCGACCAACCACCTCGATCTTCCGGCCATCGAATGGCTCGAAGGCGAGCTGCGCGGCAGGCAAGCCGCCATCGTCACCATCAGCCATGATCGCCGTTTTCTCGAGCGCCTGTCCCGCACGACGGTCTGGCTCGATCGGGGCAAAACCATGCGCCTCGACCAGGGGTTCGCCACGTTCGAAGCTTGGCGCGACGCACAGCTCGACGTCGAAGAACAAGAGCGTCACAAGCTCGACCGGCGCATGGAGCGCGAACAGAGCTGGATGCACGGCGGCGTCACAGGGCGCCGCAAACGCAACGTCAAGCGCGTAGCCCGGCTCAACGAGCTTCGCCACGAGCGTCGCGAGGCGCGCGGGGTGCAGGGCAACGTTCGCATGTCGGCGGTCGATGCGGGAACCTCCGGCAAGCTCGTCATCGAGGCACAGGGTATCGGCAAGGCTTACGAGGGGCGTCCGATCGTCGAGGACCTGTCGATCAGAATCGCGCGCGGGGATCGGATCGGTATTGTCGGCCCCAACGGGGCAGGCAAGACGACGCTCATCGGCCTGCTCACCGGGACCTTGGAACCAGACGCGGGACACGTGAAACTCGGCGCCGGGCTTGAGATGCTCACGCTCGATCAGCGTCGCGAAGCCTTGGCGCCCGATTGGACGCTGGCGCAGGCGCTGACCGGCGGCCGTGGCGATCAGGTGGTGATCGGCGGCAAGGCGCGGCACGTGGCCAGCTACATGAAGGATTTTCTGTTCACGCCGGAGCAGATTCGCACGCCGCTACGCGTGCTGTCGGGGGGCGAGCGCGGTCGCCTGATGCTGGCGCGGGCGCTGGCCCGGCCGTCCAATCTGCTGGTCCTTGACGAGCCGACCAACGATCTCGACCTCGAAACGCTTGATTTGCTGCAGGAGCTTTTGGCCGACTACCAGGGCACGGTGATGCTGGTCAGCCATGATCGCGATTTCCTCGATCGGGTCGTGACATCGGTGGTGGCCGCGGACGGCGACGGGCATTGGAGCGAGTTTGCGGGTGGCTACACCGACATGTTGGCGCAGCGCAAGGGACAGGATCTCGCCCGATCAAAGCTCGTGTCGCAAGCACGGACGGGATTGCCAAGGGCTGAACCGGCTCCCTCTGCCAAGCGCAAGCTTTCGTTCAAGGAAAAGCACGCCCTCGAAACCCTGCCCGCCACCATTTCTAAGCTCGAAGCGGAGATTGCAACGGTATCTCTGAGCCTCGCCGAGCCCAACTTGTATGCCCGCGATGCCAAGCGGTTCGGTCAACTGTCCGATCGCCTCGCTGCTGCCCAGGCCGACCTCGCCCGCCATGAGGAGCAGTGGCTTCAGCTCGAGCTGCTGCGCGAGGACATGCAAAGCTGACCGAAGCGGAGCACCGGCGGCCAGATCCTTGTCCCTGGTTCCGAAGCGTCGACGGGGCTATGATCGCTCAAGTCTCATTTCAGCACGGCCGGGAGCCCGCACGCCATGAAAGCCAAAATCAACGGCATCGACATCAACTATGAAGTGAGTGGCGTTTCCGGTGCGCCGGCGGTGGTGCTGCATCATCCGCTCGCCACCAACCTGACCACGTGGGATGAACTGACCGACGCGCTCTCGACCAACTTCCGCGTGATCCGCCTCGACGCGCGCGGGCACGGGCAGAGCGATGCCCCGATTGGCCCCTACAGCCTAGAGGGTTTGGCGCAAGACGTGCTGGCCTTGATGGATCATGAACGCATTAACCGGGCCCGCTTCTTGGGCCTGTCGATGGGGGGCATGGTTGGGCAATATCTCGGGTTGCTGCACCCGGACCGGTTTGCATGCCTGGTGCTGGCCTCGACAAGCAGCCGCATTCCCGACGAGGCACAGCCGGTTTGGGACCAGCGGATCGCCTCGGCACGCGCAGGCGGCATGGCCTCGCAGATCGAAGGGGCCATGGCGCGCTGGGTGTCTCCCGCAGGCCTGCAAAATCCGGCACTGGTGGCCCGCATGAGCAAGATGATCGAGCAGACGCCGCTCGAAGGCTACATCGGCTGGTGCAACGCCATTCGCAAACTCAATGTGACCGACCGGCTCGGAGCCATCAAAGTGCCAACCCGTGTCGTCGTCGGTGCCCTTGACCCGGCGACGCCGGTGGCCGCGGCAGAAGCCATTCACAAGGCAATTCCAGGCTCTGAGCTCGTGGTGGTGCCGGGCGTGTCGCACATGCTGCACAACGAGGATGCGGCGGGGTTTGCCACCCACGTGCTGCCGTTCATTGAACGCCACGCGAAAGATTGAGCGGCTGACCTCGGGATAACGGGGCGCATGGCCCGGATCGTCATCCTCGGCGGCGCTGGTGTTTTTGGACGCCGTGCCGCCGCTCGGCTGGCACGGCGAGGTGAGCACACACTGATCATCGCGGGTCGCAATGCCGCTGCGTGCTGGGAAACGGTGCGCAGGTTGCAGGCTGTGAGCGGCGCGGCCATGACAGCGGCCCAGCTCGACGCGCTGACCCTGACCGGGCAAGCGCTGCGAGACTTGGGCACCGACATCCTCATCAACACCGTCGGGCCGTTCCAGGAGCGCGATTACCGCGTCGCCGGAGCGGCGATCAGCGCCCGAGCGCACTACATCGACTTGGCCGATGCCCGTCGCTTCGTCAACGGCGTCACGGTGCTCGATGAGGAGGCGAAGGCCGCCGGGGTGCTGGTAACCAGCGGCGCCAGTTCCGTGCCCGCACTCGCGGCGGCCGTCATCGATGATTTGACGAGCGTCGTTCCTGAGCCCGAGTGCCTCGACTACGGCATCTCGTCCGGCAATCATTTCGATCCCGGGCCCGCGACGACGGCATCGGTGATCGGCGCCATCGGCAAGCCGTTCAACAGCCTGCGGGACGGGCACATGCAGCGGGAGTTTGGCTGGCAACCCCTCGATCGGATCAAAATCCCTGGTCTTGGGACACGATGGTTCGGCCGTTGCGATGTTCCCGACCTTGATCTGTTTCCCGCCCGATACCCGTCGCTGAAAAGCCAACGGTTCATGGCCGGTGTCGAGGTGAAGGCCTTTCATGGAGGAATCTACCTGCTCGCGTGCGGCGTGCGGGCGGGTTTCATTCGGCATCCCGAGCGTCTCACGCCGACCTTGCTCTCGGTGAAACGGGCGCTGCGCCGGCTTGGCTCGGACCGCAGCGGCATGTTTGTTCGTCTCACCGGTCGCGATGGCTCGGGCGGCACGCGGCGCGTGCGTTGGAGCTTGATCGCGGGCAGCGGTCATGGACCGTTCGTGCCGGCAACGCCGGCCGTTCTGGTTGCGCGAGGTCTTGCCGAGGGCCGCATCCTTGCGCGCGGCTCGATGCCTTGCCTCGGCCTGTTCACGCGGGATGAGTTCACTTCCGAGGTGGCGGATCTCGATATCCGTCAGATCATTCAATGAGCCTGCCCCTTTATCGCCGCGTGCTCGGTGCCGAGTTTGACCGGTTGCCGGCGACCGTTCGCGGCTTGCATGATCTCGATGCGACGAGCGTGTGGGTCGGCGTGGCCGATGTCGAGCGTGGCAGATCGCTGGCGGCCCGGTTATTAGCCGCGATCTTCCGCTTGCCGCCAACGGGCGCCGCGCAGCCGCTCACGGTCACGTTCACGCCACGAGGCGAAGGCGAAATCTGGCACCGCCGGTTCGATCGAGCCGTGTTCCAGTCACGGCAAGAGGCCGGTCGATCGGTGATCTTTGAGCACGTCGGGCCCGCGCGCCTGACGCTAAAACCCTGGGTGACGCCCGAAGCGCTGTGCTTGCAGGTCGTGGGTCTCTCCCTCCTTGGGCTGCCGTTGCCCGCGCGGCTGCTGCCGGCGACGGTGACCCGCGAGTTTGAACGCGACGGGCGCTACCACTTCGAGGTGGATGCGCAGCTTCCCTGGCCCTTCG
>JBKJYG010000207.1:0-3912 GCA_046715905.1 Hyphomicrobiaceae bacterium
GGCTCGAGATGATCGATTCTGCGGCCGGTAATACGTAACGAGGTCACCCGGCTGGTAGTCTTCCACATAATCAGATAGCGGCAAGGATTCGCCGCGTCGCTCGAAGAAGCGTCGGAGCACATCGACCCGCCGGTGATCGATATGAGGATCGCCGCGCCCGGAGTGGGTTGCCTGCACCAGCGCTTGGAGGTCGACGCCGAGCGCTCGATAGGCGCGGATCACCACGTCCGTGCAAACGCCGAAAAAGACGGGCACGTCTCCAAGCGGAAAGGCAATCCGGGCGTAGGTCGGATTGTAGACGACAAGCGAGGAGATCTGAGCCACCGCAGCGTCGGCCAACAGCCTCCCAAACGCTGGACTATCGATTGTTTCAGGACTGGACACGGCTGGACGGCTCATCTCGGCCAGCGTGCACTGCGCGAGCGGAGGCTCAGCTCGCAGCAGCAGAGGCTGCGCGGCTTCGGCCGGCGCGGTCTGGATCGCCGAGGGGCCTGATGGGCCCGAAATTATTGGATTTAACTTGAGCTCTGCTGCGAAATCCGGAACGGCCAGACTGACGGTCGTGGGCTGCAAGGGCATTTCCATAGGGCTCTGATGATCCAGCGCCGGCACACTCCGCGAGCGCTTCGGCAAAGCTCGGGCCGCTCGCGGCGCCTTTAAACGTTGCAGCTTTGAGGGCGCGGTGAGCGCGACCTGGGGAGCCATATCGACTTGACGCTCAACCACCCGAATGACCGGCACAAGGACGGCGACCGTGGCCGATGGCTGAGGCGACCGTGCCGACTGCAGCGCGTGATGCCCTGCAATCAGGATCGCGACGGCAACAAACGGCGCCGTCAGCAGGGCCAGGGCTGATTGATCGTCGCGCGAGTAAGTGGTGCCCACCGGACGAACCGCAGCCGTGACGGCTTCACGGTGCCCCGGCAGGGTGCCCACGCCCCGCGGCAATGGCTTTGGCCGCGATCTGCCGGGCCGCCTATGTCCGTTAAGTTTCTTCACGCTCGACCGTCATGCCCCGAGAGCGGATTGCATCCGCGAATCAGGGCAATATGCCAGGAGCCAGCAAAAAGCTGCTGAAGGCGCAGGGTGTGCTGAAGAAAGAACACGCCATGTTGCAATTTAGCAGCAGCGGCTCGGAGGGATCGGCAACGGCTCAGCGTTGGATTAGCCAGGCGCGGCTGTTATCGTATGCGCAGTCGCTGCAAAGCTGTCGAGTTCCATGCCGTCGAAACCCTTGAAAATGCCTCTCAGAAGCATCGCCAGCCGCCGCCTCCTCACGGAAGCGGATCTGGCGGCCGGCATACGAGCCTTACGGCGCAAGTGCCCGCACGCCCGTCGCATGCACGATGTCACGGGATCACCGTTGCTCCGCCTCCGCGCGGCCGGGTTTGAAGGCTTGTGCCGCATCATTGTCGCGCAGCAACTCTCCGTCGCAAGCGCCGCCGCCATTTGGGCGCGCGCCTGCCGCGTCGTCGTTCCGTTTGACGCCCCGACGCTGTTGGCAACGTCCGAAGCTGATTTGCGTGTCGCGGGCCTGTCCGGATCCAAAATTCGCACCCTGCGAGCGATAGCCACGGCGGTCACGGGCGGTCTCGATCTTGAAACTCTGGACCGGCTCAACGACGACGAGATCCATGGCAAGCTGACCCAGATACTCGGCGTCGGGCCATGGACGGCCGACATTTTCATGATGTTCTGCCTGGGCCGGGCGGACTGTTTTGCAGCCGGTGACCTCGCCCTACAAATCGCCGCGCAACGTCTGCTCCAGCTCGAAAAGCGACCGACGGCAGTCGAACTTCTCGAGATTGCCGAGCCCTGGCGTCCCTGGCGTGCGGTGGCCGCACTCCTCCTTTGGGCCTATTACAAGGAGGTGCGCTCGGTGAAAACAGCTGTTCCCGTATGAACCGCTTTGGGTAATTGGGCGTCCTGGCTTTCTGCTTTCAAACAACTTGACGCCCAAGGAGAGAGCCGCCATAGACATCGCGACGGTCCTGCATGCTTGGCGCGCAGGCCTTTTAAATTTCATGGGCGACGTCTGAGCAGCCAGTCTGGCATTGCCGCTGGCCTTGTCGACGTTCACGCCTGCGGACGCAAGGAGACGCGCGATGACGAGGCGTTGTGAGCTAACCGGCAAGCTACCCATGTCGGGCAATCTGAGAAGTCACGCCGAAAACAGCACGCGTCGGGTGTTCCGGCCCAACCTGTGTAACGTGACGCTGATCAGCGATGGCCTCAAGCGCAGCGTCCGGCTTCGCGTCAGTGCCCACGGTCTAAAGTCGGTCGAGCATCGCGGCGGGCTCGATGCCTATCTGCTCAAGGCGCGCGCCGAGGAACTTTCGGACCGCTGCTTGAAAATGAAGCGCGAGTTGCAGAAGGCCAAGGACGCCGAGCCGCCGGCTGCCTGAAACGACCGGGACCCGGTGCGCTGACCAGGCCAAGAGCCATCGATCGCGAAGCTGGGCAGCATGAAAATCGTCATTATCGGCTCCGGCTATGTCGGTCTCGTCTCCGGGGCCTGCTTTGCCGACTTCGGCCACGACGTTGTCTGCGTGGACAAGGACGCAAGCAAGATCGACGACTTGAATGCCGGCCGCTTACCCATCTACGAGCCGGGCCTGGAGCAGATTGTAGCCTCCAATCGCGCGGCCGGCCGGCTGAGCTTCACAACCGATCTGAACACCCACATCGACGGCGCCCAGGTCGTGTTCCTCGCGGTCGGAACGCCATCGCGCCGGGGTGATGGCCACGCGGACCTCAGCTACGTGCATCAGGCGGCTCGAGAGGTGGCACTGGCGGCGACTGCGCCGCTGGTGATTGCCACGAAGTCAACTGTGCCCGTGGGCACCGGCGATGAGGTCGAGCGGATCGTGCGCAGAACGCGGTCGGATATCGCGCTTTCGGTTGCCTCGAACCCTGAATTTTTGCGCGAGGGTTCGGCGATCGAGGATTTCAAGCGCCCGGACCGGATCATCATCGGGAGCAATGACGAGACCTCGAGCGCGGCTCTGGCCGAGGTTTATCGACCCCTCTATCTCAATCAGCCGCCTCTGCTCATCACCAGCCGGCGCACGTCGGAGCTGATCAAATACGCCGCCAACGCTTTCCTCGCCACCAAGATCACCTTCATCAATGAGATGGCCGATCTGTGTGAGAGCGTCGGCGCCAATGTGCAGGACGTGGCACGTGGCATCGGCCTCGATAACCGTATCGGCTCGAAGTTTCTGCACGCCGGGCCCGGCTACGGGGGATCTTGCTTCCCCAAGGACACACTGGCCTTGATCAAAACCGCGCAAGATCATGCCACGCCCCTGCGGTTGATCGAGGCTGTGGCGTCGGTCAACGATCAGCGCAAGCGAGCGATGGCGCGGAAGGTCATCGCAGCCTGCGGCGGCTCCGTGTTGGACAAGACCATCGCCGTGCTCGGGTTGACCTTCAAACCCAACACAGACGATATGCGAGAGTCCCCGGCACTAGCGGTGATCGTTGCCCTTCAGGACGCCGGGGCCCGCATCCAGGCCTTCGACCCCAAGGGAATGGAGCAGGCGCGAGTGCTGCTTCCCGACGTCAAGCTGTGCAACGATGCCTATCATTGCATCGGCGGCGCCGATGCGCTGGTTCTCGTCACCGAGTGGAACGAGTTCCGGGCCCTGGATTTGCGCCGTGTCAAGGCGTTGCTCAAAGCTCCCGTGATCGTTGATTTGCGCAATATGTATCGGCCGGAGGACATGACCCGTTTGGGGTTCGACTACCGCTCGGTCGGGCGACCATGATCGCGGAAGCACATAAAATAAGCGATAGGACTTATTGCCTGATTTATTGTCGGCAGAATGATGCTAAACTAGGCAGCCGCTTTTTGCGCGCGCTAGATCGAAGCCCGATTGCTCCAGCGACTTCGCGGAAATGATCCATACC
>JBKJYG010000208.1:0-2764 GCA_046715905.1 Hyphomicrobiaceae bacterium
CTCCTCGACCACTTCGCGATATACGCCGCGTTTGAAGGGCACGATCAGGCCTATCAGCTCACCCAGATCGGCCCAGCGCCAGACGTCGAATTCCGGCACATGTCCAGGTTGGGCCAGCTCGATCTCGCTGTCGTCACCGGTGAACCGGATCGCGAACCATCTCTGCGTCTGGCCTCGATACCGGCCACCCCACAGCTTGCCCATCAGGGATGGCGGCAGGTCGTAGGCGTGCCATTTCCGGCTTTCCGCGATCACGTTGGCGGTGCGCATACCGGTTTCCTCCCGCAATTCGCGGAGCGCTGCCTCGGCCGGCGTTTCGCCTTCATCGATGCCGCCCTGAGGCATCTGCCACCAGCCGCCCGGCCCGTCTTGCAGCTTCGTTCCGGTCCTCCGGCCCACCCAGACCAGGCCAGCGCGGTTGAGCACCATCAAGCCAACGCAAGGGCGATACTCGAGAGGCTCGGAAGCGGTGGATCGACCGGTCACGACATCCCTCCTGGTGCACAATATCGGCGGGCGTTTGCGAGATAGGGCCGTGCGCTGGACCGGCGGTCGCCGTACACCAACTCGGGCGCGAGCGACCGCCCGAGGGTCCTGACCGGCGACGCGCTTACTGCTTGGGCGCGCCTTGTTTGCCCGCTGCCTCCGGAACGGTGGGAGCGACTTCGACCTTCGCCGCATCGCTTGATGACAGTGACGGCTGCGCCGGCGCCGGCTCTGCGATTTCGCCTCGGATGAGCTTCAGGGCATATTGCAGCTGCTGATCCTTCTCCGGCTCCTTGGGGACATACGCGGAAGAACCAGATTCTTCCTTCTTGTCCTTCAGCGCCTCGCCTTTCAGATGACCCCTCAGGCTCGCCTCGCCGCGTGGCCTTTCGGGCGTCTTGGGCTTCAGCTCCGGTGGCAGCTCCTGCTCCACGACGACATCGGGATCGATTCCCTTTGCCTGGATCGAGCGACCGGACGGCGTAAAGTAGCGGGCCGTCGTGAGCCGGATGGCGCCGTTCTGACCGAGCGGGATGATCGTCTGCACGGAGCCTTTGCCGAACGACCGCGTGCCGATGACCAGCGCTCGCTTGTGATCCTGCAATGCGCCCGCCACGATTTCGGACGCCGATGCCGAGCCGCCGTTGATCAGCACGATGACACGCTTGCCATCCGTGATATCGCCGGGTCGGGCGTTCGACCTCTGTGTTTCCTCCAGATTGCGGCCTTTGGTCAGCACGATCGCGCCACGCTCCAGGAAATCATCCGAGATGCTGATCGCCTGATCGAGCAGACCGCCGGGATTGTTGCGCATGTCGATGACGTAACCCTTTGGGTTTTTCACCTGCTTCTTGAGCGCTTCGACGGACTTGATAAGATTGGTGTGAGCCTGCTCGTTGAAGGTCGAAATCTTGACGTAGATCACATCGCCTTCGGCACGCGCTTTAACGGCGTTGATCCGGATCACGTCGCGCATGATCTTCATCTCGATCGGATCGTCCGCACCTTTACGAACAATCGTCAGCGTGATCGGCGTGTTGACCGGACCCCGCATCTTCTCGACGGCCTGCTCCAACGTCAGACCGACGATTTGGTCGCCATCCAGATGCGTGATCAGGTCATTGGCCATCAACCCGGCCTTGGCCGCTGGCGTGTCATCGATCGGAGACACGACCTTGACGATGCCATTCTCCATCGTGACCTCGATCCCGAGGCCGCCGAACTCGCCGCGCGTCTGCACCTGCATGTCGCGGAAATGCTTGGCGTTGAGATAGGACGAGTGCGGATCCAACGCCGCCAGCATGCCATTGATCGCAGTTTCGATCAGCATGGTGTCATTGGGCTTTTCAACGTAATCGGATCGCACCCGTTCAAGCACGTCTCCAAACAGGTCCAGCTGTTTGTAGATTTCGGCATTGGGCGAGGTGGCGGAATAGGTTCGCGAAACATTGAACACGGTCGTCAGTCCCGCGATGGAAGCGAGGGTGACGAACGTCCAGAACGCGTAGTCGGGTTTGCGCATCATCCTTGCACCTTTTGTAGACCATCCGGCACCCACCAGGGCGCGGGATCAATCGGCCGGCTATCCTTGCGAAATTCGATGTAGAGAACGGGAGCATTCTCTGTCGACTTGGACTTGGTCCCTCTGAGGGCATTTGTCATCAAGCCGACCGGCTCACCTGCGAGCACAAATTGTTGTGGCTGAACGTCGATCTGCGACAATCCGGCCAAGAGAATATGATAGCCGTCACCGGCATCGATAATCAAGAGCTGACCGAACGTCCTGAACTCGCCAGCATAGCGCACCCAACCATCTGTGGGCGAGGTGACCTGCGCTGAATGACGCGTTTCCAGAACTACGCCTTTCGAGACGGCACCATACTGGGTCTTCTCACCAAACGCCAGGATGCGCCGTCCTTGCGCGGGAAGCGGCAGCAGGCCGCGCGCCTGGGTGAAAGCCATCGCAGGCTTCAGGCGTCCCGGATTGAGATTGGCCAGTTGCGTGCCCTTGGGCGCGATCTCGATCGTCGTCGTCGTCCGATCGGGGGCCACAACGGCCTTGACCGGCTCGGCTGCGGGGGAAAGGCCCGCGACGGCGACCGGGCTGCTCGTGGCTCCCGTCTTGAGGCTGGCGGCAACGACCCCGGCAGGATCGGCAAGTGGCGGCGCCGCCGCCTCTCCGGACGCCGACGGCGCACTGCTGCCCGCCCTGCCTGCCTCGCTCGACGCGCGCGTCCCCACAGCCTTATCCAGGCGCGCAATCAACTCGTTTAGATCG
>JBKJYG010000209.1:0-2591 GCA_046715905.1 Hyphomicrobiaceae bacterium
GCCCCATGCCGACTGGGGCGAGGAGGTGATCGCTTACGTCGTCCCCCGCATCGGGGTCACGCTGGTCGAGGCCGATCTCGACCGGCTCTGCCTCGACAATGTAGCGCGTTACAAGCGGCCGAAAGGCTATCGCTTCATCGGCGCGCTGCCCAAGAACAACTATGGCAAGGTGCTGAAGACCGAACTGCGTGAACGGCTCATGCGCGAAGGCTGATCCCCTCCCGCTGACGGGCTCACACGAGCGCCTGCAGATCACTGTCGATGCTGATCGCCTGGCCCGAAATCGTGCGTGCCCGGGTCGAGGCTAGGAACAGCATCATGTCGGCGAGCTGGTCAGGGGCAATCATCTCCTTGATCGAGGCATTCGCCATCGCCGCGGACTTGATCTCGAGCATGCTGCGACCGGCAATCTGGGCTTTGGCCTCGAACACGCGGCGGATGCGATCGCCTTCAACGGTGCCGGGCAGGATCGCGTTGCAGCGTATCCCGAACTGGCCCAGCTCCATGGCGATCGTTTTCGTGAACCCGACCACGCCCCACTTTGCAGCCGCATACGGCGAGCGGTTGGGAAACCCAAATTTGCCCGCCGCCGAGGACAGGTTGATGATCGAGGCGTTCTTTGATTGCCGCAGCAGGGGCACGGCGAGACGGGTGCAATTGAACTGACTCGTGATGCAGACATTGAGGCAGCGATCCCAATCCTCAGGATTGATCTCGTGCACCGGTCCTGTTGGCCCGGCGATGCCGGCGTTATTGATGAGGCAATCGAGGCCTTGCAGTTTCGTCTCCGCCTCCTTGAACAGGGCGGCCACCTGCCCGCGGTCGCCCACATCGCACAGGCTCGCGGTGATCTTGGAATGACTGGCCGCCAACGCCGCCACAGTCTGCTGATCGACATCGCAGACGTGCACCTTGGCGCCTTCGCGCTCAAAGGCCTGCGCCACCTTCAATCCGATTCCACCCGCCCCCGCCGTAACGAGCACCCTGAGACCCGCAAGACCAAGATGCATTATCCGCTCCCAAGATGATCTGTTCGAGGTTCGCCAGCCTAGCATCTCGCGACGGCCATGCTAATCTCGCCAACTCGGATCGAAACCAGAGCAGGCTTTGGGAGCGCGGGATGCCGACGATTGGCCTTGTGGGCGTGGGACTGATCGGACGGGCGTGGGCCAACGTGTTCGCGCGTGCGGGCTGGGATGTGAAGGTCTGGGACGCCAATGACACGACGACGGCCGACGCACCGGCGCTGATTGCGACCTCGCTGGCCGACTTGGCGCCCTACGGCCTCGTACACGATCCGGCAGCCGCGGCCGGGCGCGTTCGCACCGCGGACTCACTGGAAGACTGCGTCAAGGACGTCGATCTGGTGCAGGAATCGGGTCCCGAAACCATCGAGGCCAAGCTCGCCATCTGGGCCCGGCTTGACGCCGCGGCGGCATCCGAGACGATCCTTGCCTCATCGAGCTCCGCCATTGTCGCATCACGATTCAGCGAAGCCCTCAGGGGTCGGGCCCGCTGCCTGATCGCTCATCCCGTCAATCCTCCGCACGTCGTACCGATTGTCGAGCTGTGCGGCAGCCCGTGGACCGCACCTGAAGTTCTCAGCCGCGCGCGGGCGATCTTCGAAAGCGTTGGCCAAGTCCCGATGGAGGTCAAGAAGGAGATCGACGGCTTCATTCTCAACCGCATGCAGGCCGTGCTGCTGGCCGAAGCATTCCGGCTTGTGGGCGAGGGCTATTGCACGGCCGAGGATCTGGATAAAACCATCGCACACGGACTTGGCCTGCGCTGGAGCTTCATGGGTCCATTCGAAACCATCGAGCTGAATGCCCCGGGCGGCTTGGTCGATTATTGCAAGCGCTTCGGCCCGATGCTGTCGAGCCTGTCCTCGCGGCCCTTCACGCCGGATCTGTTCGAGGCTGAGAACGTGGCACGCATCGCCCAAAGCTGGGGCAAGTCACCAACCCCCGACGAGATCGCCATCAAGAGCCGCTGGCGCGACGACCGACTGGCGGCGCTGCAAGCCCACAAAAAGCAGCAAAAATCACATCAGAGCTGAGGAACAGAACCATGGCCCAGGCAAGCACGTCGAAATCCAAAAAGCGCAAAGTCATGATCACGTGCGCCGTCACGGGAGCCATTCACACGCCCTCGATGTCGCCGCATTTGCCGATCACGGCGGAGCAGATAGCAGACGCTGCCATCGGTGCTGCTGAGGCCGGCGCGGCGCTCGTCCACGTGCATGCGCGCAACCCGAAAGATGGCAGCCCCGACCAGGCACCGGAAGCCTTTGCGCCGTTCCTCAAGGTCATCAAGCAGCGCTCGAACTGCGTCATCAACATCACGACCGGTGGCGCCCCCACGATGTCGATCGAGGAGCGCCTGAAGCCTTGCGCCGTGCTCAAGCCCGAGGTCGCCTCGCTGAACATGGGCTCGATGAACTTCGGCCTCTATCCGATGCTCGAGCGCCAAAAGGATTTCAAATATGCCTGGGAAAAACCGTATCTCGAAGGCTCACGCGACCGCATCTTCAAGAATACGTTCACCGATATCGAGAACATTTTGACGCAATGCGCCGAGAACAACACGCG
>JBKJYG010000210.1:0-5300 GCA_046715905.1 Hyphomicrobiaceae bacterium
GGCATGCGGTCGGTACCCGACGATCGGCTTCTCGGGCCGGCGCGCAGCAACCAGGGCGGAAGCCGATGGAAAGGTAACGAGCTTTGTCATGTGCCCCCTTCCAGGAGAAAACGAGACCGCATCGCGAAGGCGTCACGACGAACCCCGACGAGATAGGGCGCATGCTGTTCGAAGTAACGAGATAGGGCGCAGGCTGTTCGAAGTAAAGGGAGGAGCCCCGTCGGGCCCCACGGGAAGGGAGGCCCCAAAGCCCGTCCTGCCCAGGCCGGGCGGTCGTCACGGCAGGCGCCCGATGCTCTCGCGCAGGATCGCTGCAACCTCGGGCCGGGTGACCTCGGGCGGGATCGGCTCGCCGCGGGCCAGCATCTCGCGCAGTCGGGTGCCGGACACCTCCACCCGGGCGCTCGCCTCGTGAGGACACGATTTCTCGGTCGCCATGCCCCCGCACTGGCGGCAGTAAAAGGTCGTGCCGATCTTGAGCGCACGGCAGGTCAGCGCGCCATCCCAGAGGTCATCGAAGATCTGCTGCGCCTCGTAGGGCCCATAGTAGTTGCCCACACCCGCGTGATCGCGTCCAACGATCAGATGAGAGCAGCCGAAGTTCTGCCGGATGACGGCATGCAGCAGCGCCTCCCTCGGACCGGCATAGCGCATCTCGATGGGATAGCCGGCCTGCATCGCCACGCCCGGCTTGAAGTAGGTGGCGATGACCGCGCCGATCGCGCGCGTGCAGACGTCGGGGGGCAGATCGCCGGGCTTGAGGCGGCCTAATACCTGATGGATGAAAATCCCATCGCAAACTTCAGCGGCGATCTTGGCGAGGTACTCGTGACTGCGATGCATGGGATTGCGGGTCTGAAACGCGGCCACCCGGCTCCAGCCCCGCCGCGTAAATTCGGCCCGGGCCTCGTCGGGCCGCATGTAGAGGCCCGGAAATCGCTCCCGGTAGTGGCCCTCCGACAGCACGCGCACGGGGCCGCCGATGTTGTGCGTGCCCTGCGCCAGCACCTTGGCGACACCGGGATGGTTCGCATCCGCCGTTCGAAACACCGACATGCACTCGAGTTGCTTGTCGATCTCATAGATCTCGCGAACCGTCATCGTGGCAACGATCCCGACCGGCCCGCCCTCCTCCGCATCGTCGGCTGCCGTGAGTGCGACTTCATCCCCCACGCTGAGCGTTGCAGCCACATCGGCAGACTGGCTCAGCGTAATGGGAACGGGCCAGAATAATCCGTGCGTGAGCTGCATGCTGCGGCAGACGCTGAGCCAGTCGCGGCGCCCCATGAAGCCGTCGAGGGGTGTGTAGGCGCCCATGCCCAGCATGAATACGTCGGACAACTCGCGCGACGAAAGTGAGAGCCGCGGCAGAGCTTCTGCCAGGCGCCGCGCCTCGCATCGCACCCCGGGCTCGGCGAGCAGCGCCCGCAGCGATCCCCCGCCATGCGGCGCGACAAGCTTCGATACGACACTCAAGCTTGGCTCCCTTTGAGCTCAGGATAAGGAAATTGGGCTCGACATCTCCGATTCGCGCTCCGCCTGTTATAGGGTGCAAAAAATTGAGACGCCACGCCGGCTAAGGAAAGGTCGCCCGCCGCCCTACTCCTGATGCGGTGGCGCCGGCGGCCGCTGCGGCTTCTTCGCGCCAGTCCTGATCAACCATGAGCAACCTATGAGCGCTGTGCGCGATTTCATTCTGTTACACCCCGAGGCATGGCTGGCGGGGGGCGGCCTCATGGTCGGCCTCGCCTTCGGGGCCTTGGTGGCTCGCACCCACTTCTGCACCATGGGTGCTTTCTCGGACATCCACAACTTGGGTGACTGGCGCCGATTTCGGTCCTGGATGCTGGCGATTGCAGTGGCCATCGCAGGCACCCACGCGCTGGCTCTGCTTGGGATCGTGGACCTTGCCCGCTCCATGTATCTTGCGCCCCGCCTCAATTGGTCCGGTCATCTGCTGGGCGGCGCCATGTTCGGCTTCGGCATGGTGTTCGCCGGCGGCTGTGCCTCGCGCAATCTGGCACGCATCGGCGGCGGGGACCTGCGTGCGTTGATGACGGTGATCGTGATCGGACTGACGGCTTTCGTCACTATGGGCGGCGTCTTGGGCCCGTTGCGCGCGGCTTTGGAGGCAGCAACCGCGCTGACCCTGCCGGCGCCGACGCAATCGCTGGGCGACGTCGCCGGGTCAATCTTTGGATGGAAGGCTGACCCGCTGCAGCGGGTGCTTGCCCTGGCCGCCGCTGCGGGGTTGACGGTCGCCTGCTTTGCCAATGCGGACTTCCGCGCCTCCCCCGTGCATGTCCTGGCCGGTGCCGGCGTTGGCCTGTGCGTGGTCGCGGGGTGGGCCGTGACGGGGCTGGCATCTGATGATCTTGCGGCTCGACCGGTCGCCCTCGGCTCGCTCACGTACGTCCGGCCCAGCGGCGACGCGCTAGAGTGGCTGCAGAGGTTCACGGCTGGCCCTTGGCCGGGCTTCGGCGTCGCCTCGGTATTCGGCGCCATCGGCGGCGCGTTTCTCGTGAGCTGCGCTCAAGGCCGCCTGAAGCTTACGACCTTTGCGGATGTCCGGGACGCCAAGTGGTGCCTGATGGGCGCCGTCCTGATGGGGATTGGCGGTGTGCTGGCGCTTGGCTGCACCGTGGGACAGGGCATCACGGGTTTGTCGACCCTGGCCCTCGGGTCCGTCCTTACCTTTGGCGCCATCGCGGCCGGCAGCTTGCTTGGCCTCAGGATCATGGAGCGGTGGCTGATGGCGGACGGCTAAGTCTTGCCCGGACCGCTGAGGTGGGCCGTAATCTGGGCTCGAATCTCATTCAGTTCGCAAAGCGTCCTCTCGATGTCCTCCCGCTTGCGCAGGAGCGCCTCGACGTGGGCTGAGACCTTGCTCTCGAGCAACTTTACTTGAGCCATGCGCGTGGGATCGGTGTCATAAAGCTCGAGGTACTGCTTGATATCGTCCAGACTGAAACCAAGGTTCTTGCCCCGCAAAATGAGGATGAGCCGCGCCCGGTCCCGGCGGCTGTAGGCGCGGGCCACGCCCTTGCGCGCCGGATGGATCAGGCCCTTGGTCTCATAAAAGCGGATGGCGCGGGTCGTGATGCCAAGCTCGTCCGCCATCTCGCCGATCGTCAAATGTGGCTCCGCTCCCGGCGTGACCGCGGCAGCAGCGCGTTCCGCCTTCCTGGACGGGAGCTCTTTCATTGGGCCTGCTTCATGCAATCGCTTGGCGCTTCGCCTCCTCCTCCTGCCTCAGTTCCTTCTTTGACAGTTTGCCGATCATCGTCTTGGGAAGCTGGTCGCGAAATTCGATGAGCGAGGGCATTTCGATGCGGCTGAGCTTGGGCGCCAGATGGGCAAAAATATCGTCGGCGGTCGCGGCCTCGCCGGCTTTGAGCTTGATGAAAGCCTTGGGCGCTTCGCCCCGATAGCCATCCTTGATGCCGATCACGATCACCTCCTCGACCGAGGGATGGCTCGCGATCGCCTCCTCCACGTTGCGCGGATAGACGTTGTAGCCTGAGCAAATGATCAGGTCCTTGATGCGATCGACAATGAAGAAGAAGCCTTCCTCGTCCATGGTCGCGATGTCGCCTGTTCTCAGATAGCCGTCAGGCGTGAACTGCTCGTCGGTCTCTTGCGGCCGCTGCCAGTAACCTTTCATTACCTGCGGCCCTTGGATGCAGATCTCGCCTTTCTCGCCGACCGCCACCTCGCGCGCCGGATCTCCGGGATCTCGCAGCGAGATCACGGTTGCCGGCAGCGGCTGGCCGATGGATCCGTCCTTAACGGGGCCGTCGATCGGGTTGCTTGTGACCGCGGGTGAGGTTTCAGACAGTCCATAGGCCTCGACCACCTTGCAGCCGGTCAGTGTCTCGAATCGGCGCTTGGTCTCGAGCAACAGAGGCGCGCCGCCGGACAGGCAGAACTTGAGCGAGGACAAGTCGAAGCTCGCGAGCTTGGGGTGGTTCAGCATGGCCACGAACATCGTCGGCACGCCCGGCATGATGGTCGGCCTGGTTTTGGTTATGAGACCCATGGCGTCGCCCAGAACGAAACGCGGCATGATGATGATCTCGGCAGCCATCACGATGGCGAAATTCATGACCGCGGTCATGGCGAACACGTGAAAAAAGGGCAACGCGCCCAGCACGCGCTCCTGCCCCGGCTTGAGCCCTTGGACCCAAGCCGCTGCCTGATGGACGTTGATGAACACGTTGGCATGGGTCAACATGGCACCTTTGGGCGTGCCTGTGGTGCCGCCGGTATATTGTAGGACAGCAACGTCCTCGATTGGATCGCAGGCGACGGGCAAGGCCCGGCTGCCGTGCGTGCGGACCTCCCCGTCAAGCGTCACCAAAGCGGCGGCGGCCGAGGCCTTCGGCCGGGCCAGCTCACCGCTGCGCGCCAGCTTGAACAGCACCGATTTCACCCCAGGCAGGAGGGCTGGGAACGAGGCGACGATGGCCCGCTCGATCAGCTTTTCCGTCAAGAGCCGCTCGACCTTGTCGAACAGGATCTTCAAATCCAGCGTCACCATGATGCTGGTGCCGCTATCCCGGACCTGGAAGGCCAGTTCCTCGTGAGCGTAGAGGGGATTGAAATTGACGACGACGCCGCCGGCCTTCAGCACGGCGAAATAATAGATAATGAACGTTGGAGAGTTCGGCAGAAAGAGGCCGACCCGGGTGCCTTTGCTGACGCCAAGTTTTTGCAGACCGGCGGCTGTTTCGCTGACGAGCCGTCCGATCTCGCCGTAGCTCGTCACCTTGCCGAAGAAATTACTGCAGGAGGCGGATGGATGCCGCAAGGCTGCTTGATCGAGCAAGTCGTACAGCGGCCTGGGTTGGAAGTGCTGGAACCAATCGACGTGTTCCGGATAGTGCCGCAGCCACCGGTAATCGAACTTAGCCTCTCTCGCCGGACCGGCCGAAGGACGATCGCTTCTCGCTGTCGTCATTGGGCATGCCCCCCCGCACGTCGCTTGCACGGATCAGTGGCTTTCTTTGGTTCCAAGCCGGCCGAGCGAAATCCTGCGGCTATTCAACACACATTGTTGGCAGGGCGCCAGTCCCCCGCTAAATAGCATAGCGATCCTGCATCGTGACCTCCAGATCGTCCGACCGCGATGACACAGCGGATCGAGCCCAATCGTCGGCACGCTTCTTGCTGACCGCCCACATAGCCGGCCCGTGGACGTGAATAGCGTTTACGGTTATCAGACGCCTTCGCTTGCTATGAAACCGGGCTTGCTCTAGCAATTGGCCTTAAATGACATCGACCCTGTCCACGTGCAGGGC